>JANOXW010000126.1:0-21869 GCA_031418635.1 Acidobacteriota bacterium | reverse complement strand
AATTTGCCGAGGATTCGTCGGGCGCGTCGAAAACAAAAGCGTTGTAATTACCGATGCGGCGATAAAAAATCTGCTGATTTTGCCCGGTTTCCGCCAGAAGCTGAACGGTTTTTGCATCCATTTCAATCGAAGATTGCGGATTTGTATATTCGACGATCAGAACTTTTCCCTGTGCGTAAGGCGCAGTTACGGCTTCGGTTCCGCCCGCAAAATCTATCAAATCAAAAACTTCCCGCGAACCGAGAGCATTACGCAAATCGTTTTGATTTAAGATATAAGTTGCACTATTTCGTGCGTTTTCCCAATCAGGCAGATGCTTGACAAGAACGGGAATGTTATCGTCTGAAAGTTCCTGACTTTTTATTGGCGACGCTGATTTTTCTTGGGCAAAGATGCCACAAGTCATTATTAAAATAGTCCAAATCGAGATTAAAAATCTTATAAACCAAGCCTTTTTCATTTCTCTAGCTCACTCCGCTTGGGAATTTTTCCGCATAAGTTTGGAATAATGATAGTAGCATTATTTGAAAACTATCGGCAATTTGTAACAAAGTGATACACCAAACAAAATCGTGTATCAGATGCGTCAAATACTACACGCTATTGTGTGCATCTAAACTTGGATGTCCGACGAATGTAATAGTATGTCTAAAAAAGTGAAACAAAAATGCTTATTTGGCGTGAATTAGCTGATAGATTGTAGTAAAAAGGATTTGTGGCACGGAATTTGTTATGAAAGAGCGTGGGGGAAAAGAAAATGACAACAACAACAGAAACTTTAGAATATCCGATTTTGCAAGAATCGTCGCCGGTTGAAAGAGTTAGTGGCGGATTTATCAAGCCGAAACAAACGATTGATATAAAGTCGGCGAAAGATTATGAATTGACAAAACTGTCAGCCAAAGGCGATATGATGGCTTTTGAGGAAATTTATAATCGCCATCATCGTCGCGTTTATTCGATTTGTTTGCGGATGTTGCAAAATACGACCGAAGCAGAAGATTTGACGCAGGATGTGTTTATTCAATTGCATCGTAAAATCGGCAGTTTTCGCGGCGATTCGGCTTTTACGACGTGGCTTCATCGCTTGACGGTCAATCAGGTTTTGATGCACTTTCGCAAACGCAACGTGAAGTTTGAAAAAACAACGGAAGAAGGCGAAACACCGGTTCAAATTGTCGGCGGAACGCAAAATCCGCGTAAAATGCCAGTCGTTGACAAAATCGCCATCCAAGATGCCATCGCGCAATTGCCCGACGGTTATAGAAATGTGTTCGTTCTGCACGATGTCGAAGGCTACGAACACGAAGAAGTCGCACGAATTTTGGGTTGTTCCGTTGGAACATCAAAATCGCAACTGCACAAAGCGCGACTTAAATTGCGGAAACTTTTGCAAAAGAAAGCACCGCCAAGATTATTCGGACTTTAAGAAATTATAAAATTTATACCACAAACGGCTTTTCAGAAATGAGAAGCCGTTTTTTTATTGTCAGATTGGTTCTTTGTTGCCTTGGATCGGCTCAAACGGCAGAAAGTTTATCTCGAACCACGCACTCGCCATCGAAAAAAATTCACGAAATTTCCAGTAATCGTTGCCTTCATATTCGCGCCGATTTGCCGTAATGCCAATGCTGTTCACGCCCAAATTATTACACAGATAAAGCGCACGTGCTTGATGAAATTCTTGCGTAACGAGAATTGCTTTTTCGATTTCAAAAATTTCTTTGGCGCGAAAACAAGTGTCGTAAGTTCGTCTGCCGGCAAAATCCAAAACAATGTCGTTTTCGGGAACGCCGAGTTCCATTGCAGTTTTCTTCATCGCGGTTGGTTCATCATAATTTGCGGTTGGATTGTCGCCGCTCATCAAAAGTTTTTTCACCCGCCCGGCGCGATAAAGTTCAACCGCCGTCAAAACACGGTCGTAAAGCACAGGCGAAGGTTCGCCGCTGTCCCAAACTTTTGCACCGAAAACAATGGCTATGCGCGGCGGATTTTCCGTCGGAATTTCAGTTATCGAAGTTTGCATTTTGTCATCGCTGACGGAATGAACGTGAAGATTGATGAAATAAATTGAAGCAACACCAATTGCGCTAATAATAAGAAATGTTAATAAAATGCGCCAAATCCATTTCATAAAATTACTTACAGCCAATTTTCTTGAATAATAATATTTCGACGCGCTAATTCCGCCACAAATTTATCTGCATCAATCGCTAATTCTTGTGGTGTTGCACCACGCATTTTGACATCGCCTTTTGCCAGCATTTGCGCGATGATTGAAGCGGGAAAAGCCGTCGTCCGCATCATCGCGCTCAAACCCGTTGCTTCGTCAAATTTATCCACAATATCGTAGCGTAAACGCTTTGCTTCGCCTTCGATTTTGCCGACAAATTCAAGCCGAATCAACACATAATCAGGTTCGTCAGCCGGCAGATTTCTCGTTAAAAGTTCGCCTAAAACTTTGCGCGGAGTAATTTTGACGTAATCGGCGATGATTTCTTCGCTCGAACACAAACCCAAATCAATCATCATTTTGAATTTGTCGCAATGTCCGGCGTGGCGAATCGTTTTGTAGTCGAGTTCTTTGATTTTGCCGAGAAATGTGTCAGGCAAAGTCGAAGTTCCGCCCGATGTTTGAAAGGCTTCGAGTTGCGGAAAATTATCAAATTTCAAACTTTCGAGTTCGGTCATTGACTCGATTTCCTTGATTTCACCACCGCGAATAACCCGCGCTGTTTCGATATATTCATTTATCAAACCTTCGACGGAAAAAACGAGTTGATAATTAAGCGGCGGTTGCGGATTTTGTGGCAAACCGCCAACGCGAATGTGGATTTCTTCGATTTCGGAAAACCGATTTGTGCCGTGCATGGCTAAAACGGAAACCATTCCGGGCGCGAGTCCGCAATCGGGAATGATGTTGATTCCCGCGTTTTTTGCTTCCGCGTCAAGCGCAAGTTGTTCGTCAACAATGTAATTATTACCGCCAAGATCGCAAAAATTCGTCTGCGTTTCAATCGCTGTGCGCGAAAGTTCTGAGTTATACCAATAATTGACACACGAAATCGCCGCGTCGTGTTCGCGCATTACGGAAACCGTTTTGTCGTTGTCGGAAACATCGAGTTCGACAGCCGAAACTTTTGGGCTATTCACAAGTTTGGAAACTTGTTCCGCTTTACTAAAATCAGCATCAGCAACCGTAATGGCTTCGACTTCGGGCGAATTATGCGCCAAATCAAAAACTGCACCGTGTCCCATTCGTCCCGCACCAATTACAAGTATTTTCATCTCTTTACTAATGGTGAATGGTAGTTAATGGTAAATGGTAAATGGTTAATTGCTTCTCGGTTTGAATTAACCATTTACCATTTACCATTTATAATTACCAATCGTCCCATTCCTCCGGCTTTTCGGCGGCTAAAACTTCACCGGCGTATTCCCAAACTTTTTTGCGCCAAAGCCGAAGTGATTCGGTTAATTGGAAAGCGACTTGCGGATGTGCGGCGTTGCGCTCAAGCCGAATAACCTGCGCTGAAAAAGTAACTTCGTCGTCGGCGCGTTCAGTTAATGTCAAACTGACTTTGCTTCCGACAGCGGGAAGTTGGCGTGGTAAAAATGCCAAAGCCCCTTGCGGTCCGACATTTTCCGTCAAACCGTCCTGAACTACTTCCTGTCCGTTTTCGTCTTTCCACTTAACACGAATCGGAAACGAAATGTTGTGACGTGAACCTCTGCGTCGTTCTTGCATAATATATTACTCTCCCAGATATTTTTTTGAGCCGTTTGCAATATACGAAATTAACAATTGGAAGTCTAACAGAAAGACAAGTATATTGCCTGATTTGCGGACATCTTTTTCACTAATCATCAAATTGCAGATCTTCGATAATTTCCTGCATAATGGCGCGACCTTTTTCGACATCTTCGGGTTTGAGCGAAACCGCGCCGACAACCGCGTGTCCGCCGCCGCCGTAGCGTTCGCAGATTTCCGCGATGTTGTGGGTGCGCGGACGTGGCGACCACGGATTTGAGCCGACGGAAATTTTTGTCCGAAACGCACTGCGCGTAACTGAAACCGTATAAGTCGTGTTCGGATAAAAATAATACGGAATAAATTTGTTATAACCATCAACGCCTTCCGCGACCAAATCGAAACTAACCACACCGCACGAATAAGATGCTTTTTCCTTAATCAGTTCGACCATTTGCCAATGTTGCTCTAAAATCGGTTTCAATTTGGCTTGAATTTCCGCGCTTTCCAAAATTTCGTCCAAAGATTTTTCGGTCAAATCGCGGATGATTTTCTCGACGAAATGCGCGTCTTTTTCGCCTTCAATAACCTGCATCAATTTTAACGCCGATGAGCGCAGTTCGACGCATTGCGCCGGCGATTCATACAACGCGCCGTCAATAATATGCGCCCAATGAATGAGTTCGGCGAGAGATTCATCTTCAAAGCCGAATTTTTCTTTGGCGATTTTGGCAATAAATTCGGCGCACGATTTACTCTTTGTGTCGAGAAATTTTTTACCTGAATCGTCGGCGAGAAAATGTGCTTCATCTTCTGGCGTGAGAAACGCTGATTGATGATGGTCAAACCACCACGTCAGGCGTTCATCTGCGCTATATTTAAAGTCCACAATCGCGTTTTCGTCGCCGTCAAATTGGTCTTGGTCAAAGGCATTGCCCGCACGGTGCATCGTCGGTGTGTAGAAAATTTCCGCATTTTGATGAATTTTTGCGCGATAAAATTTTGTAAAAATAGCGGCGGAAGAAACGCCGTCAAAGCAGTTTCCGTGATAAAGTAAGCGAAGTTTCATAATGTCAATTGGGTTTTGTAATATAAGCAAAACATTTTAGATTAGTTGGAAGTAAAAATATCGTCAAGGTGAGATTTATGAACATTAGAATCGCAAACTTGGAAGACGCGCAATTGTTGGTCGTATTTAATCAAGCGATGGCACTCGAAACCGAAGGCAAACGGCTTGATTCAAGCATCTTGCAAAACGGTGTCGAAGCGGTTTTTGCTGATAAAGACAAAGGCTTTTACGTCGTTGCCGAAGAAAACAATCAAATCATCGGCGGCTTAATGATAACTTTTGAATGGAGCGATTGGCGCGGGTCTTGGTTTTGGTGGATTCAGAGCGTCTATATTTTGCCCGAAGCCCGCGGAAGGAAAATTTACAGCCGACTTTATGAGTTTGTCAAAGAAAAAGCGCGACGGCAAGATGACGTTTGCGGTTTTCGGCTTTATGTCGAAAAAGAAAACATCAACGCCCAAAAAGTTTATGAAAAGGTCGGAATGGAAAGTTCACATTATTTGCTGTTTGAAGAGATAATTTGACGAAAAAAAGCCGAAATCTTAAACTACAAGATTTCGGACTCAAGGCTTGAAAAGCAAAGCTCAGTAGCAAAGTTTTGATATGAGTTTAGAAGAATAAATGTTCACCAAAAATAAGGACATGCTCAAAAATTCTGCTCTTCAAACTAAAACTTATAAATGTCTTCGATAAAACTGACCGGCGGATAATAAAATGTGCCAAAAGTTTCCAAAGTTTCAGTATTAAACTGCTTTCTCGCACCGCATTTTAAACAACTGCGATATGCAACCTGACTTTGAGAGAAAGGTCGGCTTAAATCTCCGTGTTCACACCCGAAAAATTTTCCCAAAAAGCCGATCTTTTCACCGAATACCCGATTATCAGGCGTTGTTACCGATTCGACAATATTAGTATTTGTTGTTCTAATTCTGTTTTGCAGTAACATCGCCATAATCTTTCCCCCTTGCTCGTAATTCCTCAAAGTTCGCGCTTCTTCCGATTACTTAATCCGAATTTTCGTTTTAAACTTTCAACAATAAAAACCTTTGACGGAAATTGTTACTGCAATTAAAGTGCCAAAGATTTGACAGTATTTTTTAGCCAACAAATATCGGGCATTTTGAATAAAACTCTATTTAAGACTTAAAAAAGGTGTCTTTTTTAGATACAACTTTTATCTTTGTGTCTGATTTTGATTCACTATAGTAGTAAAATTGTCTCTATGGTTTAATAAAAGGTAGTGTGGACATCAAATGCAAATAACAAAAATAAGCGAACAAGAATTTGCGCGAATCTGCGAAGGCATCGCCGAAGACCACGAATTGATTTGCAAACATAATCCGATTGGAACACAAGAGGAGATTCTGTTATGGATGCTCTTGTGTTGTTTGATTAGCTATCTGAGTCTATCGGACATCGAAACGCCTTGTTTTACCGGCAAGCCCAATGCCGAGACTTACCGTGAGGCTATTTTATTTATCTTGAAGGATAGAAAAACGGTGGGATTTGAGCCTCAAAAATATTTAGAAAAATTTTACACGGAATAAAATCCGAAGAAGTTGTAAAATCTTCAATTTTTCCTTTCCTTTTTCCCCGATTTAGTTAATAATTGCCAAACAAACTTTTTTGAGATTTACCTAACCGCAAAAATATGCTAACGACGGATAAAATTCTGCAAGGGCGTTATCGCATTGTCAGTCAACTCGGACAAGGCGGAATGGGTGCGGTTTATGAAGCGCAAGACAATAAAAGATTTGATGCGTCGGTTGCGTTAAAAGAGATTTTGGTGCATTCGGTTGGCATTGCCGATGCCAAACAAAAGGAATTATTAAAACGTGCTTTTGAACGCGAAGCAAAAATTTTAGCCGAAGTTCAGCACGAAGTTTTTCCGCACGTCATCGAGTATTTTTCGGAAGATGACAGTCAATTCTTGGTGATGGAATTGGTTCAGGGCAAGGATTTGGCGCAACTTTTGACAGATCGCCAATCGCCGTTTCCGTTGGAAGATATTTTAATTTGGACAGACCAATTGCTTGATGCGCTTGATTATCTTCATACTTTTAAGCCGCCGATTTTTCACCGCGATTTGAAACCGCACAATCTAAAACTTACTTCGCGTGGAAAAATTAAATTGCTCGATTTCGGGATTGCTAAAAATGCCGAAGCACAAGCGACAACTACGATAAGCAACCAATCTTTTATTGCCGCCACGCTTAACTATTCGCCTTTTGAGCAGATTTTGCGAGTGCTTGACCCGACTTTGCGCGATGTTATCACGGAAAAATTCAAAGACAACATCGAAAATGTTTTACAGCAAAATGCCGACGCACGAAGCGATTTATATTCGTTGGGCGCGACGATTTATCATCTTTCGACAGCCTTTATGCCAACCGACGCGCTCAAGCGAACTTTAGAAATTTGGTCAAACAAGCCTGATCCGTTGCACCATCCGCAAGAATTGAATCCCGATATTCCCGAAGAAATTTCCGATTTTATTCTAAAAGCGATGGAAATTGACCGCGAAAACCGTTTTGCGACGGCGACGGAAATGCAAAAAGCCTTATTGCAAGCGGTGGCAGACATCAAAAAACGCGAGAAAGAAGAAGAAATGCGCGTCTTTCGGTTGGCGGAAGAAGAACGGTTAGAGCAAGAACGATTGGAGCAAGAGCGACAATTTGCTGAACAAGAACGCTTGCGAATCGAAACTGAACACAAAAGATTAGAGGTGGAAAAACAACTTGTTGAACAAGAACGATTAGAAAAAATGCGCCAACTGCGCGAAGCCGAAAATCACCAACAAATTGCTGAGCAGGAACGCTTAAAAATCCAAGCCGAACACGAACGCTTGGAAAAAAAACGGCAACTTGCCGAACAGGAACATCGGCAGATTGAAGCGGAACTAGCTGAAATCAGGCAGCACGAAGCCGAAATTGAACATCAACTCACCGTCCAACATATTTCCGCTTCCGCCGACCGATTGCCGATAAAAGAAAGTTTTATAGAAACCGAATTGTTGCTCGTGAAGCCTCAGATTTCCGATGATTTAACGCAAAATTTGTATTTGCCGGATGTTTTGCCCGAACTTACCACTCAGAGCATCACCGCCAACACTATATCCGAGAAAGCCGGAGAAATGGCTTTTGCGTCGCCTGTCAGTAAAAAAGTTTCGTGGACGTTGCCGATAGCGGCATTGATTTTGTTGATATTTGGCGGCGCGGTTTTTGGAATTTGGTTTATGCAGTCGCCGAATGCGGTATCAAATCAGACGAACTCAAATCAAGTAGGTCTTTCAACGATTGAAACAAATTCCGAATCGAAAATTGCAACAACGCCTATAACAGATGCCACGCCATTGCCTTCATCTTTAGCACCGAACCCGATTTTATCGCCCAATCCGGTTGCAACACCTGTTAGCAAAACTTCGGTTGAACCAAAAGTTTCTGCAACACCACGAGTCGAAAAAACAACTCCGCCGCCGACAACGACGAAAACACCGCCGAAGAAAAAGGATGTAACAGTTGACGACCTTATCAATGACAATTAGCTAAAATCAACGAAATAAAATTGCCAACCGCGGTTTGTCCGTTTATTTTCTTCCAACCGTTTGCGGATTAAGATTTGCGCCGATTTGTTTGCCGCCGAAACCTTTGGTCAAATACGGGCTATCATTTTGCAGACGATAATCGCCAACCTCAGCGTTGATAAAACCGACTTGTTTTATCGAGTTCGGATAAAAATTCTTTTCTTTATAAAGCGAGGCTTTTCCGCCGATAATTACATTGTCGGCAACCGTGCCGTTTGAGAAAAACTTGATTATCGCTTCTTGTCCCGAACCGATTCCGTCGCCTTTGATTCCGTATTCGTTTTCAAAAACTATGTTGTTGCGAAAAATAAATTTGGTTATAGGTGTGCCATAAGCATTCGTAATATTCGCGCTCTGTAAAATCGTATTGTTTTCGATGATTAAGCCGTCCCAAGCGGTTGATTTCATAAAATTTCCCGCGCCGCCCCATTTTGCACCTGTGATGTCGGCGAAAACATTGTTTCGCAAAGTTAGATTACGTCCGCCGCCGCCTTCGTCGCCATAGACGCTGACCGCGCTACCGCTTCCGCGCACGATGTTGCCCGTAAATTCGATGTCTTCGATAACGCTCGCCTTGCCATTGTCTTCGCGCACCGTAAAAAGAACCGCCGTGCCGTCTTGTGCGTCGCCCCAATTATTCGTCATCAGATTGTTTTCAACACGGATGCGTCTGCCGTTTTTTATCTCGAACAAGTTTTTTACCGTCCAACCTTCTTCGCGCCAATGTAGCGGTTTATTTAGAAAATTGTCGCGCACGACGCAATCAGTCGGGACGAGTTTCAAATTGGAACTTGCGCCACCGAAAAGTATGTTTTCCGCCGCCGCTTCTAAATAATTGTTGACAATCTCGACTGGTCCGTCGCTTGCCCAAATCGCAATTGCTTGGCTTTCTTCGCCTTTGCGCTTGATGTCGGAAATGTGGCTGTTTGAGATTTTAATGTTTCTGCCGTTGGCGGCGATTCCGCGCCGTTGTCCTTCGGTTGCGTTTCCGTGAATAAAAACGCGGTCAAATTCGATGTGATGCGGCAAATCTTCGACGCGCTTTTCTTCGGTTGTGCCGAGAGCGATGATATTTCCCACACCGCCTTTCGTCGCGCCGAATTCGACACCGATAAACTGATAATGATGTGCGCCATTGATTGCCGTAATCACAGGTTCGGCATTTGGCGAAGTTAATTTTGGTAAGACAGAAGCATATTTTGTCGGCTCGATCCGCGTATCAATCGGCGGAATTTGTGAATCGTTGGCAGATGTACGAATAGTGATAAATTCGTTTCCCGTTTTGTTCGGTAAATTAAAATTTCCGCTAAAAGTCGCGCCTACTTGTAGCAAAATCGTATCGCCCGCTTTAGCACGGTCAAGCGCGGCTTGAAAATCGCCACCCGCTTTGACTGTAATCGTATTTCCCGAAACATTAAGCGAGGCATTTTCCGTCTGTTTTTGATAAAAATACGCGCCAAACACAATTAGCGATAAACCAATCGAGATTACTAAAGTCGCCAGAAAAATCCATCTATAAGACCGTCTGCCAAATGCCTTCGATTTCTGCATCTGACGCATAGTTTTTTGACGTTCTTTTCGCTTCTGCTCCCAATTTTTAGCGTTGCCGACACTCATCAAATTCTCCATTTTTCTTAAAAACAAAACTTTGGCGGTGTTGTTTTTTGTCGCTGAAAGCGACTGACAATATAGCGTAGGGTGAAGCGAATGATAATGAGCAACCCTACGTTTATGCAAACAGACGTTCCGACGCTGAAAGTGTCGAACAATCCCGTGCTTGTTGTTGCTCACCTTCAGCGAGCGATTACTTGATTAAACTGACGTAGGGTTTCACTCATTTCACGCTACGCTATAATGTTTGTCGCTTTCAGCGACAAGAATAAAAAGCATTTCCGCGTAAGATTAGTTAATCAATACTTCGGACAGTTTTTTGATAATTGAAAGCCAATAAAGACGGGCTTTTCATCTTCAAAGTGGTGATTTAAATCAAACTTAGCTCAAAACCTAACTTTGATTTAAATAAAAACTTCAATGTTTTTCAACAGTTTACAGCATTTACCGAAGTAAAAATTGTCCGAACCATTGTTAATAAAACACCCAATAATATAAACTTTTAGCATATTCGCCCGCGACCATTTGCCAGCCTCGCGCCGTCAACCACCAATAAAACGGCGGCGGAGTTTGCTGTCCTGTCGGCGCAGATTTAATGCCGATTTTTACATTATCATTGGCAAAAACTTTCTCAAACGTCCATAAAGCGCGGCGCGTGTGATAAGCGGAAGTAACAATCAAAATAGATTTCCAACCGTTTTCCAGCGCTTTTTTTTGTAAAAGTTCGGCTTCGTCATCCGTGCCGTTGACTTGTTCGGGCAAAATCTCGATTGCTTCAATCGGCACACCTTGTCCAATCAGCGATTGTTCGGCAAGTTCGTTGTATGGCGGATTTCGCTGTTCGCGTTTTGACCAACCTGCGCTTGTGCCGTCGTTGGTTAAGACAATTTTCGGCGCGACTCCATTTTTAAAGAGTTGCGCCGCTTCCTGTGTGCGTTCAACAAAAACCGACGAACCGCCAAGAACGACAATCACATCAGCTTTTTCAAGCGGTTTTTCAACAATCAATCTTTCCGCCAAAAACGGCGCGATAAAAACCCACGCCGCGATGAAAATAACGAAAACAATTAAAATCTTAAATGCCCGACTTGGCTTTTTCACTTTTTGCAATAATCCTTCGCAACTCATCAACCCGCGCTTCCCAACTTTCATTTTTTACCGAATCGCTAATCGTTTTTGGTTGACGCACTTCATTTAAGGCTTCTTCAATCTGTCGGATAAAATCCGCGTGGTTTTCGCCAATCCGACAATGATCCAAAATCCGAACTTCGGGAATATCGGTTGAAATAACGGGCAAACCCGCCGCGAGATATTCGCGCACTTTCAACGGATTTGCCGCGAGTGTCAATTCGTTTATCGCAAACGGATTGAGCGCGACATCAAAACCTTTGCAAAAAGCGGGCAATTCTGCGTAAGGTTTGCGCCCAAGAAAATGCACGTTTTTTACATCATCCAAAATTTTAACTTTCTGTTCTGCATCAACCGCGATTTTTCCGATTAAAACGACTGAACCTTCCGCAAAATGTTCCGCCGTTTTTTTTATCAACTCAAAATCTACCCAATCGGCAAGCAAACCGTGAAATCCGATAATCGGCTTTGGCAAATCTTTGATTTCGTCAGGGATTTTTGTTTCGCTATCCAACACTTTTTGGAAATGCGAAAAATCAACGCCGTGCCGAATGATAAACGTATGTTTATTAAATTGCCTTTTATTTTCAAGCAGTTTTTCCGCCGAAACAATTACCAAATCCGCTTTTTTAAATAAACTTTCTTCAATCTCTTTCAAACCATTCGACGCGCCCGTGAACGCTGTGTATTCGTCAACGCAATAATAAATCAATTCCTTTTCGCCGAGTTTTCCCGCCAGAAGTCCAGCGGCAGGATTAAAAATCATAAGCAGCGGATTTTTAAAACCGAGTTTCCGCATCGCTTTTTTGACTTGCGAGGCGAGAAACTTCTGATTAAATTTTCGCACGGCTTCCGTGCCGTAAGCGGGAATCGCCAACGGATTCAACACAAAAATATTCGGCTCAACTTCCCGAATAGATTCAGTAAAACCCTTTAACTTTTTAAAGATTCGTGAAATATCTTTACTCGAAGTCGTCGGCATCCGATTGGCAATTGCGTTTATCCACAAAATCCGATTGTCCTTCGACAGAACGCGCATCAAATGAGTTTTAGACAACGGATCACCTGTCCAATCGTGCGAAAAACAAATAATGTCGCGCCCGCGCAAAACATCCGTCGTCATTTCATTTTTTTGCATTTCGGCAACCAACATAATTTTAAGGCTTGGGAATTTCCAAATCTTTGCAGATTTTTACGGCGAGAAATTCGTTAATTTCGCGGTGGCGCGGCACAGCCGTTGACTTTTGCGCTTTTCGATTGACAAAAACGCTATGATTTGCGCCTTCACGCAAAAGTCCACAACCATTTCTTTCTAAATGATGTAGTAAATCCCGACGTTTCATGCGGCTTTGAGCATCATCGTTTCACGAAAAAAATCCCGTTCTTGAAGTTCTTCTTCGGCTAAAATGCGATTAGCTTCAAAGACCAATTCAACGGCTTCCTTCAAATTTTCGCGGGTTTCTTCGAGTGTCGCGCCCTGCGTGTTCGCGCCCGGCAATTCTTCAACAAAAGCAATATAGCCTTCCGGCACTTTTTGATAGACGGCGGTTAATTTTAGTTCCATAATTTTCTCCTCTAAATCTTTTATAACACATTAACGGTTTCGGCAAATTCTAATTTTTTCTCTTCTAATGATTCACCATCTATAAAACGCCGTTGCCATATCTCGAAATTAACTAAAAACCACAATCTTTCGGCGTGATTTTCGCCCGCGTTGTGTCTTTGGACAATTTCGCGGACAAAATCAGGTTCAAAAATTCCGCGCCGAAAACTTCTTTCGCCTAACACATATTCGTCAACGATGTGTTTGAATTCGCCACGAAACCAATTTCCAATCGGAACGGGAAAACCCATTTTTGAGCGCGTCAAAATTTCTTCGGGCAAAATTCCCTTCATCGCTTCGCGCAAAATCCATTTTGTTTCGCGTCCGCGAATCTTGAATTTTTGTGGCAGTTTTGCCGTGTATTCGACGAGTTTGTGGTCAAGAAACGGGACACGAGATTCAATCGAAGCTGCCATACTCATTTGGTCTTGCTTCATCAAAAGTTCGTGCAAATAAGTTTTTGTATCGGCGTAAAGCAGTTGGTCAAGCAAATCGTTTGCGTCGGTTTGCTCAAGCCAATTTTGCAATTCATTATACGGATTTTTTTCGGAAATGCGGGCTTTTGTTTTCGCTGTCAAAAGTTTTTCCTGCATTTGCTTGGTGAAGATTGCGAAATTATCGAAATACAAATTCTCAATATCGGCGGAACGCGCCAAAAATGTGCGTTTAAGTTTTTGGCTCATCGGCAGATTTTCGACATTGTTTTTGACAATGTTCCGCAAGAAATTTGGCGTTAAAGTTTCATATTTTTTGCCGTAACGCAAAAGCGTGAGCGTTTTTTGATAACGTCCGTAACCGCCGAGAATCTCGTCGCTTCCTTCGCCTGTAAGAACGACTTTGACGTGCTTTTGCGCGAGTTTTGAAACAAAATAAAGCGGAACTGACGCGATAAATCCGAGAGGTTCATCTTCGTGCCAAACCAGATTCGGCAATTCGTTAAAAAATTGTTCAGGCGTGATGGTTATTTCGTGATGTTCGGTTTTGAACGCCTTTGAAACGATTCGCGCATACTCAAATTCGTTTGCCTCGCGTTCCTTAAAACCGACGGAAAAAGTCTTAATCGGTTCTGAAACCATTTCCGCCATCATCGCGCAAATCGCGCTCGAATCAATGCCGCCCGACAGAAACATTCCCAGCGGAACGTCCGCCATCAAACGCAATTTTACCGATTCTTTGAAAAGTTCGCGCCATTCTTCAACAAAATCTTTATCGCTTTTTACATCGTGTTTCGGCTCAAAAGAAACGTCCCAAAATTGTTCAAGTCTAATTTTGCCATCGTGCCACAGCAAAGTGTGTCCGGGCAAAAGCCGTTTGACATTTTTGAATAAAGTTTCCTCCGCCGAAGTTCCGTGATTGGCGAGTTGGTCAGGCAAAGCGTTGTAGTTTATTTCAGGTTTGACGGCATTTGCTTGTAAAAGAGATTTTATTTCCGAAGCGAAAAATAAATTCCCCTGCTCGTCGTGAACATAATAAAGCGGTTTTACGCCGAGTCTGTCGCGGGCAATAAATAGCGATTTTTCGCGCCGGTTCCAAACGGCAAACGCGAACATTCCGCGTAACTTTTCAACGCAATTTGTGCCGTATTCTTCGTAAAGATGCAAAATCGTTTCGGTATCGCAATGCGTTTGAAATTTGTAGCCTTTGCTGATAAGTTCGGCGCGATAATCGGCGTGATTATAAACTTCACCATTGTAAATAATGACGCACGATTTGTCTTCATTGAACATCGGTTGCTGTCCGTGTGCGACATCAACAATGCTCAAACGCCGATGTCCGAGTCCGATATTTTCATCAATAAATTCGCCGAAATCGTCAGGACCGCGATGAGTAATTACGTCGCGCATTTTTGCTAAAATACGTTCATTTACCCGTTGCCCTGAACGGCTAGAAAATGCTATTCCGTTGATTCCGCACATAAATTATTTGATGAACTAAGAAGATAAATTCTGTAAGTTAAAAATCTATTTTTCTTTTTTGGCGAGTTCCGAATAAAGTGTGAGCCATTGTCCGCGAACTTTTTCCCAAAAGTATTTTACACAATTTTCGTGCGCTTTGGCGATAATTTTTTTCGCCAGATCATCATTTTCCAACAAACACAACGCTTGACGCGCTAAATCTGCGTGGTCATTAACCTCTGTCAGCAATCCTGTTTCGCCGTTTTCAACAATGTATGGAATGCCGCCGGCGTTGGTTGAAACAACTGCCGTTCCCGCTGCAAATGCTTCGATAACGGAGTTTGGCATATTATCAATATTTGGCGAATTCAAATAAATATCAGATTGGTCATAGAGTTCGGGCATTTCGTCCGGCGAAACTCGCCCTAAAAATTCTACATTTTTCAAATTTAATTCTTTAGCTAAACGATGAATTTTGTCTTTCTCACTTCCGTCGCCGGCGATAATAAGTTTTGCCTCAGGAATTCTTTCTTGAATCAACGCAAACGCCCGTAATGTGCAAGCGACATTATAAAGCGGTTCAAAATTCCGGTTCGATAAAAAAACGGGGCGCAACAAATTACGTTGGCGAAAACGGTAATTTTGTGTATTGACAAAATTAAAAATAGACTCGGCTTTCAAATCGAATTTTGCAAAAACGTCAACCAAATACCCCGAGGGCATCACGATTTTATCAAAAAGACGAATAGTTGGAATGACGCTTCGCCGCCATTTTTGCAGATGATCTTCGGCTTCGCCGCTGCGATAATTCAAAATCGTCTTCTTCCCGAAAAGTTTGGCAATCAAAACGGCTGGCGTTGGTGCTAAAACAAACGAAAAATACGAAGCCGAAAAAATATGAATGACATCATAACGCGGAATTTTTGCAAACAAATCGAAGATATATTTAAGCTCTGTAATAATGGTTCGGAGATATTTTATTTTTTGCAGACTCGGAAAAAACTGCGGATTTATCGGTTGTAAATCAACTTGTAAATTTTCCTCTTGCCGAAATTTTTCAATAAGTCGTGTCGCTTGCACTGCTTGACCGCCGATTAACGGCGCAGACGGCGCGACGATTAAAACTTTGATAATTTTTTGATTGGAATCAGACATTCGATTTTTATTTGAGACGTTGTTCGTAAAGTTTCAAAGTTTTCTCTAATTGGGCGAAAAGTGAAAAATTTTCTTCAACCAATTTTCTTCCTTTTCTGCCCATTTTTCGTGCTTTTTCGGGATTTTCCAAAAGTTCAATCAGCCGCTTTGCCAATGCTTCGTCGTCATCCGATTTGACTAAAAAGCCCGTTTCGCCTTCCATGATTGCCTCGCTTGCACCACCGACAGCGGTTGCAACGACAGGCTTAGACGCGGACATATATTCCAAAATCGAATTGGAAAAACCTTCGGATTTTGAACTCAAAACGCAGACATCCGAAACGCTCAAGAGTTCAGCAACTTGAGCGCATCTGCCGATAAAATATGTTTCTTTTTCAATTCCCAAATCTTTCGCCAGATTTTTTAATGATTCGGTCAATTCGCCTTCACCAGCTAACACAAAGGCGACCTTTCCAAAATTTTCTTTGACCTTTTTGGCGGATTGCAAAAACATTTGATGATTTTTCACGTCGCTTCGCAAATTCGCCACAATCGTTACAAACTGGATTTTTTCATCAGTCGGCAAACCGAGTTCGCGCAAAATATCTTCGCGCTTTAAGTTTGGTGAAGGCGTTAATCTTTCTAAATCCAACCCGTTATGAATCGTTATGATTTTTTCAGCGGAAACTCCAGTTTTAATCAAAAATCGTTTGACAGCTTCGGCGTTTGCCAAAATTTTATGAGCAAAGCGAAAGGCTTGGCGTTCTATCAAAAGTTGATTTTTGGTCTTGCTCACAGTTTCGCGTTTTGAAGCGATTCGCACGGGAACACGCGCCAAAGTAGCGGCGAACATTCCGAAAATATTGGTGTAAAAATCGTGTGTGTGAACCACATTGATTTTGTTTTGTTTGATAAATTTCGCGCAAGCGTTTATCTGTCGTAGGAAATTTGCATCGTAAAAACTTTTTAACTTGAACTCAGGAATTTCACTAATGTCCAGTTGCTCGATTTCTTGGCGCAAACTGCCTTCGGCATCAAGACAAGCGACCAAGACGTTCCAACTTCCTTCCTCGTGCAACAGGCGCGAAAGTTGGACAGCTTGCCGTTCCGAACCGCCTTGATGGAAACTTCCGATAAATTGTAGAACATTTTTTTTCACTATTTCGTGAGATTTTTTTCAAATCGAAGCCAAGATTCCAATACAAAGATAAACCATAATTGGCGCGGCGACCAATTCTTTGGAATTGAATTTTCCAAAAGTTGCATCGCGGGTTTGACATTTATCCAGCCTTCTTTTTCCAGCAGCGAATCGCTCATCAGTTCGACAAAATGCGCCTTCCAATGTTCCGTCAACCATTTTTGAACGGGAATGACAAAGCCTTGTTTTTTGCCGCTTGCCAAAGTTTCACCGATGCGACGGCGGACAATTTCGCGCAAAATCGCTTTTGATTTTCCATTGTGAAGCCGTAAGGAAAACGGCAATGTTGCGGCAAATTCCCAAAGTTCGGTGTCCAAAAAAGGCGAACGCGCTTCGAGTGCATAAAACATCGTGCCGCCGTCAACCTTTGGCAGATATTCGCCGACAAAGCGCGTTTCGCGGTCATAATTTAGAAACTCCGCCAGCAAATTGCGTCCCGATTCGATTGTCCAATCCATCTGCCGATGCGATAACGAAATAGTTTTTAATCTTTCGCCTAACAGATTGTTGCGCTGATAAACAGGCAAACCGTCCCGCGCATTTCCAATCGCACCGAGTCCGCCGAATGAATAATCAAGCAAAGAAACGGCACGTTTGAGCGTTCCGACTTTCGGCACGATGCCGCGTGTTTTTTGCCAAACATTTGCGGCAAAATCAGGCGAACTTCGTGCGATTTTGCCTGCCATTAAAAAATGTTTGTGTTCAGGATAACCGAGAAAAATATCGTCGCCGCCGTCGCCCGTGAGAAGCACTGTTGCCGATTTTGTAACTTCTTTGGAAATTCCCAACATTCCCAAAGCCGACGCACAGGCAAAAGGTTCGGCATAAGCCTTGACCAATTCATCAATGTTTGGCGGTTTATCAGAAGAAAGTTCTAAAATTTGATGTTTGATGCCGAGATTTTTGGCGGTTTGCGCGGCAATATTTGTTTCGTCAAAAACATCATTTGGCGTTCCGACGGTGAAAGCCGTTACGTCGCCGCCGAGTTTGCTGATTGCCCAACAAACAAGGCTTGAATCAATGCCGCCGCTTAAAAGTGCGCCAATCGGCACATCGGCTTGGAGACGTTTTTCGACGGCTTGCAGAAAAATTCTTTCGGTTTCTTCGACGGCTTCTTCAAAAGAAATCGTGTTTTCCGTCGGAGTTTTTGGCACGTCCCAATATCTTCGTCTTTCAATTTTACCGTCGTGCCATTCTAAAATCTCGCCTGCCGCGAGTTTTTCGATGTCTTTGTAAATCGAAAAATTATCAGTCAAAAACCCAAATTCCAAATATTCGGCAACACCCGTTTCGTCTAAATCTCCTCCATAACCAGCCGATTGAACAGCGCGAACTGTCGAAGCAAAGGCGATTTGACCATCTCTGACGGCAAACGCAAGCGGTTTTACGCCGAGTCTGTCGCGGACGAGAAAAAATGTTTTTCGCACATCGTCCCACAGCGCGATGGCGAACATTCCGTTTATTTTGGCAACGAGTTTATCAAAACCCCATTCTTGATAACCGTAAAGCAAAACTTCCGTGTCGGTTTCGCTTTTGAATTTGTAATTTTTTTGTTCGAGTTCGGCGCGAAGTTGGCGAAAATTGTAAATCGCGCCGTTGAAAATTACGCCGATTTTTCCTTCAGAAGCAAGCATCGGCTGATGTCCCGCCGCGCTCAAATCGAAAATCGAAAGCCGCCGATGCCCGAAAACCGCGCCGTTCCACATCTTGACTCCGACATCATTCGGACCGCGATGTTCCAACACTTTCAACATTCGGCTGACTTTTTCACGCGCCGCTTGTTTGTCGGGATTTCCGATTATTCCAGCTATTCCGCACATAATTTAAGAAGGTATGAAGGATAAAGGATGAGGGATGAATAATATAATAGCAGGTTTTATTGCTAAACATCATTTTTTAAAATATAAGTTGTTGAGTGTTTTTGGGGCAGAGAAACGCTAAAAACGCTTTCTGAGGTGCGAACATTAAGCCGATTGCCTAAACGTCGGGCAACGGCAAAATCTAGTTTTTGTGGATAATTGATAATTTCTCTGCCAGCGAGAGAAAAATTTGTGCCACCGACAAGGACAAATTCTTCGGGCAAATCCTCATTCGCACTCAGACGCGCCCACAGAAAGCGGAAATTCGTGTTAAAAAGTTCCGTGCGGACAATTTGTTCGCCGTCGGTAAAAACGAAAATATCCTTATAATCACGGTATTTAATAACGAAAGCGCGTCCGCCGCTGACTTCGGTTTCAAAAACTTCGGGCGCGGTGAAACCTTTTTCATTCGGCAGTAAAAAGGTGAAAAATTCCTGTGCGCCGATGCCTTTGCTGACGAAACGCAAAAACGGCGCATTGACACGCTTGCCGTAACAGGGCGAAATCCAACTTTCTTTGCGCTGCCAATTTCCGTTGTCGCCAAAGGTGAACAGCCGCAAATCATTATCGCCGACGCACCAAGTCCCGTTTTCTGCGCCTTCGATTGACGGATTTGTTTTGATATTAAAGTGAAAATTCAGCCCGTAATCGTGTTCGCCAGAGGTTGTCACAAAATCGCGCATAATCCAATAATCATTTTTTAAGAAAAGCAGACTGCGCGTATGAGTTGCGCCTCGGTTGGATAATCTTTCATATCCGTCGTGCGAACCTTCAAAAAAATCAAATCTATCTTGCGAAATCCACGAATTAAGCTGTGTGTTCGCCTTTGTTTTCCAATTAAATTTCGCCCCCGTTTCAGATTGCGATTGTTCGTCAATCATCAGAGTATTATGCGCGATGGTCGAACGGAAAAAATCTCGCAACTCCTTTGATTCGTGATAAGTATAAGTTCCTGCGTCAACCAGGAGCGATTCGCCGCCAATCGCCAAATCTATGGAAAGCGCGTCGGCGTGCGCGTGTCCGCCGTTCATCGCGCCGAAATCGCCACAGTCAATCAACAGATAATTATCTGTGTTTGCCCAACCGTCGCGCATCACGAAATAGCCGCCGTTTTTAAATTCAATCGAATTTTTGCTTGGAATATGCGCCCGCAAAGTTTCAAAACTGCTTGCGCCTTCTGCGCCTAACAGCCAGAGTGTTTCTTCCGTAAAAGCGTCCGCCACAAATTTGTAATCGCCGCGTTCAAAAAGAACTGCGCCTGTCGCTAACGAAGCGCGAAAATCGTTTTGTGAAGAGTTGCCGTGCGGCAAACATCTGCCGCCGTCGTCGTCGCCGATAAGCGGTGTTGTGCCATCGGGACGAGTAATATACATCAAAAAATCAAGCGCAGATTGAACTTTATCAGCGAGTTTTGTCTGTAAATCGGCGGCAGTTTCTTCACCGTTAAGCGTTTTCAAAACGAGAAATTGCGTATAAAAATCCGCCGTGTAACGCTGATACCAAGTTGATTGCTCAAAATAAACGCCGTCGGGCAAAATTTGTCGGTCGAGTTCGGTAAAGAGAAGTTCCTGTCCGAGTTCGCGCCAATATTTTGCTTGTTTGAAAAATGAAAGTTGCGTTCCGAGATAATAAAGTCCGAGTGCTTCGCCCGTCAGATGAGTGTTTGGGCTGTAATAAGTCGAAAGATATTTTTCGATATGTTTGCCGTGAATATACAAAAATTTTATGGCTTTTTGGAAAATTTCGGGCGTGAAACTCTTCGAATCTTTAAAAAACTGAAATGCCCAAATCCACGACATTGCCCGAAAAGCGACTTCTAAACTGCTCACCCAATTAACACCCATTCCGGGCGGATTTTGCTCCATCCAACTTTCCAAATGGCGCACAAAAGTTGCGGCAAATCGTTCATCGCCGGTCAACCAAAATGATACGCCGAGCGTGAAAAAATGCTGATGCCGATTGAGTTCCCAGATTATTTTCTTGTCGCCGGTTTCGTCCGTCGCAAGTTCGTCAAACTGTTTCCAATGCTTTAACGGAGAATATTTTTTTGAAACGGGTTCAAAATGCCAATCAACTTTTTTGCCAAAATTCAGATTTTGATAACCGAGTAAATCAAATCTGCCTTCGACCAGATTTTCTGCTTTCTCGATAAAAAATCTCGCGCTTTTTTCGCCGAAGTTGCGGCGAAAAATCGAGAGCGTTTTTTCTTTGTTGCGAAATGTCTGAAAAAAACTCGATTGCGAATTTTCGTAAAATTTATCAAACAAAACTTCCGCCGTAATTTTCTTCTGAGTAAAGTGAGATTTTTCAAGCAAAGACGCGAGTTCAGAATCAGACGGCAATTTGCCGCTAAGACCGATTTGTTCGGTATAAACGGCAAGAGCTTGCTCACTGCGCGTGCGGATTTCCGTCCAACTCTTTCCTTTCATCTTTTTAATTGTATCAAACGGATTAGTCATTGTTTCTACTGACATAGTTCTATTTACTTGCGAGTTTCAGTTTTTGAATATTTTCGCTTTCCTCCCTAGATGATAATTTTTGCCAAAAGGCATCAATTTAATCTTATCGGATTCAATGGTTTGATAAATATAAGTAGCAATGATAAGTAATTTCCAAAAACGGCGGGTTTGCCTTTTCGATATAGAATTTTTTGATTAAGATGCAAAGCGTCAGGCTTTCGCGTTTCGCCAACCTATCGGATGAATGACCGCTTGTTGTTTTGCCAATTCAAGCAGATTTTCCGCCGTCAAATTGTTCGCCCAATCGCCTAAAAGTTTAATATCTGTCGGCTCAAAATCCGCTATGCGCCAACGAAAATCCATAAATGAATAATTTGTCAGCGAAATTTTACGGGCATCGTAACCAAGCAAATGTGCGCCAACCCAATCAACCGCCGCCGCATTTTCGCCTGCTAAAATCATGCCTAATGGCAATTCGTCAGAGGAAAGCGGTCCGTCGCCTTGTCCGCCGATAACCGCATCAACGATGTGCAAAACTTGTCTTTGCACGGTTTCGCCAAAAGTCGCGTCAGGTTTTCC
>JANOXW010000125.1:0-1715 GCA_031418635.1 Acidobacteriota bacterium | reverse complement strand
ATCGCCGTTCCGCATATTCCGATTAAATGATAGTGCATAAGTTAAGTATTCCAATCAAAGTTAATAATAGATGAAATTTTACCTTTGGCATTAAATTGAAATAGTGGAGGATGAAATTGAGGTTGTAAATTACACCCTTTGCCAAATTCTGCTCCTGACGGAGATATAAAACTATATTCTGAGAGATTTTCATCGTGCAAGTAAATTAGAAAATCAAAATTTCTAAAACTTATTATTGAACCCATGTAACCATCTGTTTTGGGATGTAATAAAGTCTCCAAATGTACTCTATCTTCGATTTCTATTACATCTTTAGGTGAAATTATATTGTAAAGTCCCATTGGATAATTAAGTGTCTTTATCCCAAATAATGCTTCGATAATTGCTTTTGGCGGATTTAGTAACTCACTATTTCCTAAATGCCACTTGTTGGTTTTTTCTTCAAATGAAACACCGATAGCTGCTTTTACCATCCATCGTTCAAATTCAAGTCCTTTGATTAGATGTTTGTCAACTTTCCAAAGCCGACTTCGAGGAAAATTATATCTTTCGTGTTGTGCCAATAAGCAACTTTCTAACATACGAAACACTTTCTTCCCATAAATATCAATGGGACTCAGCATTTTATTATGCTCAGTGCAAAGTATGGGCAAACCTATTTTGTCTTTGCCAACTGTTTTAGGTTGCTTTGCCCATTTTTGTCCTTGAACTGTAACAAGCCTATTATTAAATAATCCTTGGCTAACATAGTGTTCGTATGATTGTTCATTGGAGCATCCTCCTATCACAGAGGCATAACATTTCACAGGTTTCATCTTTTTTATGAGAATTACTTTCTATATTCACTCAAAAACAACTTGCCTTCCTGTTCAATCAAACCTAATTTCACGCGGTCAAGCCAGCCGATTCTGCCTAAAACATTGCGGTCAAAATAATCGCTTTCGGCAAAATAGACGGTTGAAACGGTTTCGATGCCGAGAACGAAAAGTGTCAATTCGTGTCCAAAAGCGCGGAAACTTCCCATTGCCGTGCCAATGTCGGCGGGAGTTCCATTTTCGATTTCTATTCCGAGAAGTTCACCGTGAAGTCTGTGGAAAATGCAAAATGTCGAGCCTGTATCAATTTTGGCATCGAACTCAACTTCTTTACCGGCATAGAAAAGATTGACGGAAAGAGTAATGCCTACGTCAAACATACTGTAAAAATGAGTTTTATCAAATTCTATTATTTCAGCCATCTTTTTACCACCCGCCGAAAGGTTGTGTTTCCTTGACACTGACACGGTGCATTAACGGTGTTTTCACGCCTTTGGCTTGGGCAGCGGCGTGAACTTTTTTGCCGTCTGCGCCGTGTGCCAAGAGAATATCGCCGTCAAGCGCAACCCATTGCCCGTCAAATTCTTCACGGTTAGCCTGAATCCATTTCATTGAAATCTGAAATCTTTCTTGCTGACGTTTTAATTTTTCTTGCTTATCTTCGCCAAAAGAATTCTTCTGACTTTCCTCGTCAATCCAATCACGCAACTTTGCCTGTTCGGGCGGTGGCAGTTGGCGGATGATTTCGATTACCTGTTCGATTGTCGGAGTCATAGTTTTACCTCAAAAATCATTTTCGTATAAAGATGTATTATCTGCAACATTTCTGCCAGCGAAGCTATTGCCATTCAGAATACTCCGAAATTTAGTTCTTTACAAATCACGGTTTATAAACGAAAA
>JANOXW010000124.1:0-3607 GCA_031418635.1 Acidobacteriota bacterium | reverse complement strand
GTGGAGAATTGTTTCAATAACGTGCGAAAACGCGCCGTGTCCGATGTCGTGCAAAAGTGCGGCGACGCGCACGGCGGTTTGTTCTTCGACGGAAATCGTGTATTTCGTTTTGAGTTTATCGAGAGTGCGCGTAGCTAAATGTAGTGCGCCTAAACTATGTGTAAAACGCGAATGTTCCGCCGCTTGATAGGCAAACAGCGCGAGTCCGAGTTGTTTGATGCGCCGCAGACGTTGAAATTCCGCCGTATCAATCAGACGCACGAGCAACTTGCCTTCGTCGCTGTCCGTTTTCAGCCGAATTATGTTGTGAACCGAATCACGATAGATTTTTTCCGACAAGTTGTTGCTCCACGCCAATGGTTTTAATTAAGAGTAACAAACAAACTTTCGTTTTTGAATTTTATAATTCAACTTTGTAATTCCGTTACCACGGATATTCGATACACTAACGCGGAACTTCCATACACTTGTATCAGAGTTCGATACACTGACGCGGAACTCCGATACAAGTGTATGGGAGTTCGATACACTGACGCGGATGCTCCATACAAGTGTATGGGAGTTCGATACACAGGCGAGGAAGTTCCATACACTGACGCGGAGGTTCGATACAAAGGCGTGAAAGCTCCGTGGAATTAAGCGAAAGGCTTTTACGGCAATCTTCTGAACTTTGACTTTAATTTTTTCCGGTTTTTCGCCCATTTTTAACCGACGATTTAGGCTTTGGCTGAGTTGTTTTTTGGATTTCAAAGTTCAAACTCTCGGCGAGTTTGCCGTCAAGCAAAATATCAACCCGATATTTTCCCGCCGTCCAAGTATCGGTGGGTGAAGCGTTAAAGTTGACAAGATTTTGCTTGCCGTTTGTTTTGTAGCTGACTGTAACGATGTTTTTTCCGGCTTTTAGTCCGTTCACTTCAACGACGACAAAATTCATTTTGACCGCAACGGATTTTGTCGAACTTAGTTCAACCGAACAATAAATCGGAGTATCTGTTGTCAAAAAAGTCGTTATTTCTTCGCCGACATTACCTTTTCCGTCATCCCGCGCCAACGAAATTTTTTCAACTGCGACTTCAGAATCATCTGATTCCGATTGACCAAAGACGTTAAAACCGAAGAACAAGCAAAGTGATAAAAGAAAGATAATTTTCAAAATGAGCCTCCATAAATTGTGTTTCAGATAGTTATTGCTTTGAGTAACGAAGTCGTGATTATGTTGCTTGCGGCGCGGAAATCTATTTAATGAGCGAAACTCGTTTGCAACCGATACGCAAACCGTGCATTATAGAGATGTTAATCCTTCTCTCGCATCAACGGTGATGCGCTCGTCAACAACGGCGTTTTGGATAGTTCGGGAGCAGGCTTGTTATTAGTTACAGAAGTAGCTCTCTTTTTGAGCATCCGAAACCGACCCTTCGTAGTCAGACCGTTTCTCCGAAGACACAGCGCGATTCGACGCTTCTTTTGATGTCCATATAAAAAATGGACGAGGTTTATATTTTTATGTCAACAAAACTTTATGTAGGAAATCTTTCCTTTGATACTTCGGGATCGGATTTAGAAGAATTATTCGCCGAAGTCGGAACAGTAGAATCGGCAACGGTAATTGAAGACCGCGACACCGGACGCTCACGCGGATTCGGTTTTATCGAAATGTCTTCCAAAGAAGAAGCCAGCCAAGCGATTGAACAATTTAACGGCAGAGAAATTGACGGTCGTGAATTGAAAGTCAACGAAGCCAAACCACGCGAAAGTCGTGGCGGTGGCGGCGGTGGCGGCGGACGCGGCGGTTACGGCGGCGGACGTGGCGGTTACGGCGGCGGCGGCGGCGGTGGAAATCGCGGCGGTGGCGGCGGTGGCGGAAGCCGTTGGTAAATTTTTACGGATAATTTCCGTTTAATACGAAGTGCCTTTGGTTAATCGCCGAGGGCATTTTTTTATTGCCTGCTAATAACAATATAAAGCATCTCTCGAAATTTACAGTTTTCTTGATCTTCGCAAAATAGCGTCGCAATTACAAAGTTTGATGTAAAAACAGAAAAGGCGATTCATCTCGAATCGCCTGTCTGTATTTAATTTTGATTTGGTCAGATCATTTAGCCGAAGATACTGAAAATTACCGGAATGAGCATCTCTGCTTTATACCACCGACATTTTCTTTGTTATCAACTTCCTCGTTATCAACCGCGTCGTTTTTTTATAACCTTTCCGAACTTTGACCGGTTTTTACCGGCGCAAATTGTCCGGTGGTGTTTCGATTGAATTTTCTATCATAATCTATCACCTCCTGATTTTTAATTTAACCGAAATGAAACAAATTGTCAAAGTTTTTTTTAACTAAATCTTACATTATTTTTGATGTTGTATAATTTATGGTGAAATTCTTTTAATCTTTCCGTCATTTTATCGGCTTCGGAAACCAAATCGCTGATTATCGCCACCGAATCTGCGCCCGCATCTAAAACTTCCTGAAAGTTTCCCGAATCAATTCCGCCGATTGCGACCAGCGGAAAATTGCCAATCGCTTCACGCACTTTTTTAATCATTTCAATTCCAATGATTTTTTCAGGATTTTCCTTAGTTTTCGTGGCAAACACCGGACCGATAGCCACATAATCAATCGGAAATTTCACGGCTTCGACGGCTTGTTTCAAATTATGCGTCGAAAACCCGATAATTGCCTTTTCGCCCAAAATTTTTCTCGCATATTCAGGCGACAAATCATCTTGCCCAAGATGAACTCCGTCGGCTTTTAATGCCAACGCAATATCAACGCGGTCATTGATAATAATTTTTACATTATTTCCCCGCGCAATGGTTAATGTAATTTCGGCTTGTTTGTAAAAATGTTGCGGTGAATTATATTTTTCGCGCAGTTGAATAAATTTCGCACCGCCACGAATCAATCTTTCAACTTGGTCAGTGTGCGAAAGATTGCTAAGTCGCGTGTCGGTAATTGGATAGATTTTGGGCAGCATTGGGTTCAAGGTTTCTGGTTCAAGGTTCAAGGTTATAACTTCTTGGCTTGAACCTTGAACCTTGAACCAGAAACCAGAAACTTACTTAGGATAAAGATTTGACCATCAAAAAGCCGTCTTCGCCGTTGGTGTAATACTTAATAAGTCTTTGAACGACGGCGTAACCGTAACTATGATAAAGGCTTTGCGCGGCGATGTTGCTGACACGCACTTCGAGCATCAAAATACCGATGTCGCGTTTCTTTAGCGCATCTTCGGCGTGTTGCAAAAGTCTGATTGCCAATCCGCGACGACGATGTTCAGGCGCAATGCCTATAGTCGTAATATGTCCTGTGCCTTCATTCGTGTTCACCATCACAAAAATAAAACCGATAATACTTTGATTCGGCGTAACGATTCGATAACTAAGACTATTCGGTTCATTCAAAAGATATGAAAATGTGTATTTCGTGTAATTTTCACCCGCTTTGAAACAGCGCAGATTTAAGTTCAAAACCTCTTTCAGATGTTTATCAGTCAACGGACGAATAGCGTAAGTAGTCGGCGGCGCAGGAATGACTGTCTCCGGCTCAAACACCAACGGTGGCACGAAAAACTCACGAATTCTTTGCAAAACTGCCATTTTTATT
>JANOXW010000123.1:0-8099 GCA_031418635.1 Acidobacteriota bacterium | reverse complement strand
TTTATGCCGAGAAACGATAATTTAATCAGTCTGTCAGGATTCTTTTTTTCGCACACGACACAGCGCGGCGAAAAAATGACGACTTTGTTATTTGGTAATGTAATATCAAAAGTTCCCATAATCTTCTCTCCTTCTAATTTAATTTTCTTTTTGTAATTGATTAAGTCAAAGCATTTAGCCACGAATTTTCACGCATTATTTCAAATTTATTTGAATATCAAAATTGGTTAAACCGAATTAAATTCGTGTTTATTCGTGCAAAGCGCGTGGCTAAATCTTCTCCTTAATCAAATATTTATTATTGATTTTACGATTCTCTGAAAATCTCCTTATTTTCCTCTTCTATCTTTTTGGCTTTTGTGGCGATGTCTTCGGCATCCTTAAAAAGTTTGTCGGATTTGGTGTTGTTCTCGTCAAATTTTGCTAACATCGTCTTCGCATCATCAATTTCGGCAAATGCTTGCGCGTTTCCTTTGCGAATGTTGACGGCTTCGGCGCGTTTGACGAATTCATCCGATTTCAACTTGGCGTAATCTTTATATTTCTCGTTCAAATTCATCCGTGAAATGTCATCATATTGTCTGGAAATATCCTTCAACATCTCGGAAGCTCTTTCATATTCAGCAACAATTGATTTCGCTTCATCGCTTTTCAGAAATTTATAGGCTTGTAGCTGACGGTCGTTTTGAACATTCACGCTGAAAAGCTCTTTGTTGCGTTTTTCGGTTTTTTCATATAAATCTTTGGCTTCATCCAATTTCTTGTTGGCTTGGTCAACAATTTTATTTGCCTCCGCTTGCTGATCACTGCTGCTGCAGGCTAAACCGATGGCGATTGCAACCAAAATTATAAAAATCGCGTTTAATTTGTTTTGTTTTTTCATTTTTTTAGTTCTCCTTTTGATTTAGAATTTCGTTGATAGTATTTTTAGCAGTCGCGGCTTGCGCGGCGCGGCTGGCTACTTCTTTGGCTTTTTTGTCAAAATGTTCGCGGTATTTTGTCCGCAGACGCATTTTGGCAACTTCTTCAAATCGGGCGACGGCTTCGCGGTATTTCGCGGCGGCGCGTTCATAATGCCACACGGCGATTTCCGCAAAACTTTGTCGCAGTTTTTTGTTTTCGGCTGTATCGTTTATTACTTTCTGCGCTTTGATACCGTTTTGGGCTTCGATGTCGGCTTCGGCGGCTATATTTCGCGCCTCATCTGCCAAATCATTGACGAGTTTGATTTTGTCGTTATTCATTCGGACAGGTGCAAAACTCTCGAACATTAGTAAAGATTGAAAAAAATTCATTTCATTGGTCATTTCTGTTTCTCCTCTTAATCTATTCAAAATTTCCGTTTTTCTTCTTCAAGCAACCTTGCGGCTGAATCTGGCTTTGGCAGACTTTTTTCGATAATCGGTGAATGGCAAATCGGACAAACATTTTGTTCATTACCATCAAAAACATTTATTCCGTTTTTGACGATGAGCAGTTCTCGCGTTTTTACTGTAATTCGTGTCCGACGTATTTTTTTCACCGTTTTTTTCTTCCTTTTCTGCTTTATGTCGCCCTGAAACTTTTTCTTTTTTGCGGGTTGAGTTAAAATTTCTGCAACTCCCAAAATGTTTTTTCCGGTTGACGTGATTCAATTTGCCAGAAGTTTTGGTGAAAGTCGTTCTCAAACGGTGAAACTTTTCGGTGAATTTTGGTGAATAACGGTGAAAAATATGTAACTATCTGAAACAAATACATTTATGGAAAAAATAAATTTTCGATATTATGAATTTGGAGACTTCAAACTTGATGCGCGAAGGCGCATTTTGTTAAAAAGTGGCGAATCGGTTCATCTTTCGGGCAGAATTTTTGACTTGCTTTTGGTAATGGTGCAGAACGAAGGGCGAATTCTCGAACACGAAGAACTGCTCGACAAGGTTTGGGAAGGATTATTTGTCGAACAATCGAACTTGAAAAAAGGTATTTCTGCCTTGCGCCATATTTTAGAAGAATCGCCCAATCAAAGCCTCTTTATCAAAACCGTGCCGCGTCGCGGTTATAGTTTTGTCGCGTCCGTCCGCGCTCTGCCCGACGATGCAGATGCCGTTTTTCTCCGCGAATCGAGCGCGGAAATTATTATCGAAGAAGAGATTATCGAAGAAACTGCGGATATTGAACCAAAAATTTTACCTGCCATAAAATCTGAAAGTTTTACGGCGCAAATCAGGCAAAACAAATTCAAAATTGCCATTGTTAGTGCGTGTTTGATAACTGCGATTTTGGCAATTTTCGGTTTTGCCGCGTTTTTTAGTAAAGCCAGTTCTTTTAATTTTTCGGTTGAAAATGTGATTGTAACGCGGCTGACGGCGACGGGAAATATCGTCGGCGGAAGCGCGGTTATTTCGCCTGACGGAAAATACATCGTGTTTGCCACGATGGAAAAAGACGGCGAAGGTTTGTGGATTAGACAAATATCTACACAAAGTGCGACTCAGTTAATTCCGCCGGTTGACGCACAAATTTGGTCTTATGCCTTTGCGCCCGACAATGAATTTATCTATTACATCATTCACTATAATACCGATACGGCAAAAAGTGGTTTATACAAAACACCGCTTTTTGGCGGAACGCCGGTGCGTGTTTTTGAAAAAGCAAACGGCACAATAACTATCTCGCCCGACAGCAAAAAACTCGTCTTTTTTCGCACTTTAGAAGATCGCCAAAATGAAATTATCTTGTCAAATACGGACGGAAGCGACGAAAAGCGTCTAGCAATTTATGACGAAAAATATCGCATTTGGGATATAAAATTCTCGCCCGACGGCACGTCGTTGCTTTGCACGATTCGCCGTGAGATTGCTGACAAAACAGTTGCTTTTTTAGTTGAAATTTATCCCGACGGCAGAAAAGAGCAAATAATTTTACCCGAACAGAGCGAAAAATTTATCGTCAGCGCAACGTGGTTACCCGATAAAAACAGCATTCTTCTCTCGGCGCGACTGCCGAACTCTGACACGCGGCAGATTTGGCAATTTTTTCCCGCAGACGGCACGTTCAAGCGCGTTACTAACGACGATAATTCCTACAAATTTTTGAGCGTGTCGCAGGACGGAAAATCTTTGGTAACAACGGAAGAAAAACGCGCCGTTTCGATTTGGACGACGGAAAATTTACAAGACAGCCTGTTATTTGATTTTCACCAAACATCCGGCGAAATGGGTGCTTTTGACCGTTTAAATTGGACAAACGACGAGCATTTAGTCTTTTCCGTTAATGAAAACGGCAATGAAGTTATCGGAATTATGTCGGCGGACGGAACAAATAAAAATATTTTAACCGAAGGCAAAGACGGTATTTGGCTCTATCCCGAAGTTTCACAAGACGGCAAATATATTATTTTTGGCTCAAATCGAACAGGACGGAAGCAGATTTGGCGAATGGATTTAGATGGTAAAAATCAAACCCAATTAACCGACGCGGAGGCAACTGTCAGCGAAGCCAAATTGCTTTCCGACGGCAACACTTTGATTTATCAAGCAACTGTTGCGCCTTTCGGATGGAGTTTATTTATGAAGAAAAGCGACGGCACAATCAAGCGTTTGACCGAAACGGAAGTTGACACTTGGGACATTTCGCCCGATGAAAAACTGCTTGCTTACGTCGCTCACGATGCCCAAACCAAACAACTCAAAACATTTATTCGCCCGCTTGAAGGCGGCGACGTGATAAAAGTTTTCGACTTTGTGCCGATTCGCACTTTGCGTTGGACGCGCGATGGCAAAGCCCTGACGTTCGATGTGCGAAACGGCGATTCGGGCGGAATTGTTTTGCAACCACTCGACGGCGAAAAAAGAACTCTGACAACCTTTAATTCTGACCGCGTTTTTTGGTTTGATTGGTCTTTTGACGGCAAAAAATTTGCCTGTATTCGCGGCAAACAACTGACCAATATAGTGATGATTAAAGCTGAAGAAAATGCACGAAAATAAAATTAACCACATCGGAAAACCTTTTCACTTTTTCTTTTACCCGTAAAATATGCTAATTTTTCCTCTTTACTTCAAATGCAAGATTTTCGCCGTTTATTAAAATATCTTCGTCCCTTTCTTTCTACTTTTGTGGTGGCGATGATTGCGATGGTTTTTGCGGCACTTTTTGAAACCGCGACGGGCGCATTGCTGGTGCCGATTTTCGGACAAGCCTTTAGTTCTGCTAACAATACACCGACATTGTTCGGTTTGCAAAACTTTATTCCCGAAAACGATTGGTTTGGAGCGTGGAAAGCAATTTCGCTGATGCTCATAATTTTTACCGTCGGTGGCAGTATTGCCGAATATTTCTCTTCTTATTTGATGGCGAAAATAGGACAATCTGCCGTTTTACAACTGCGTCAGGAACTTTACGAACATCTGCTCAATCAATCGGCGGGATTTTTCCAAAAACATCGCACAAACTTTCTCGTTTCAAGACTTGTGGTCAGCGCGGCGGCGATTGAAATGGCGGTTTCGGCGAATTTGCGCGACGTTTTGCGCGAAAGCGTGATGTTAGTTTGCTTTCTCACCGCCGGTTTTTATTACAATTGGCGGTTGATGCTCGGTTCGTTGATTGTTGCGCCAATTATCGGCGGTTTGACCTCAAAATTCAGCAAATCGCTTAGAAAATTATCGGAAGAATCTTTTGAAGGCAACAAACTTTTGACCGATACGGCGCAAGAATCGCTATCAAATCACACGATTGTCAAAGCGTATATCGCCGAAGAACGCGAAAAATCGCGCTTTGAAAAAGTTGCTAAACTCATTGCCCGCGCTAATTTGCGTTCCAGCCGAATCTCCGCGTTGTCGCCACCAATTATTACGACTATCGGAATGATTGCCGTTGTTACGCTTCTCTTTTTTGGTCTGCGCGAGATAAACGCAGGACAGATGGACGCGCCGCAATTTTTTACGTTTTTGTTTTTTCTTTTCCGAAGCTATGACCCAATGCGAAAAATCTCGCGGCAACACAACGAAATCTCGAAAGCCTTTGCCGCCGCCAAAGATGTTTGGGATGTGTTGGACGAAAAAGAAGAATTGCCTGAAAAACAAAATGCCGTCGAACTCAAGTCGTTGCAGGACAAAATCGAACTCAAAAATGTGTCGTTCAATTATTTAAATGAAGAAAAAAACGTCGTCAAAGATTTTAATTTAGAAATTCCAAAAGGCGCAATGGTCGCACTTGTTGGCGAAAGCGGCGGCGGAAAATCGAGTTTAATAAAGCTGATTCAAAGACTTTATGACGTTTCGGAAGGCGCGATTTTGTGGGACGGAATGGATTTGCGCGATGCCAAAATTTTAAGTTTGAAAAAGCAAATCGCGCTCGTAACGCAAGAAACCGTTTTATTCAACGACACGATTCATTACAATATTTCTTATGGCAAGCCCGACGCAAATAATGAAGAAATCAAAGAAGCGGCGCGAATTGCGTTTGCTGACGAATTTATTCAAGAATTACCCAAAGGTTACGACACTTTTGTCGGCGAGCGCGGAACTTTTCTATCAGGAGGACAACGCCAACGCATCGCCATTGCCCGCGCCGTTTTGGTCAACGCACCCGTTTTGATTTTGGACGAAGCCACAAGTGCGCTCGATGCCGAAAGCGAAAGACTGGTGCAAAAAGCGTTGGCAAATCTGATGCAAAACAAAACCTCAATCGTCATCGCGCATCGCCTTTCTACCGTTCGAAAGGCTGATAAAATAGTCGTGATGGAACGCGGAAAAATCATCGAAACAGGAACACACGTCGAACTTTTAGAACATAATGGAATTTACCGACGGCTGTATGAATTGCAGTTTGCCGATGAAGAAATTGTTTCGGTCAGTTGATTTATGTTAAAATCGGCGCGAAAGGAGATTTTCTAAAATGACACCAAGCGAAATTTTGCACGAGATTCAACAATTACCGTTGCCTGAACAAACTCGGATAAAAAAAACTTTGTTAGAAGATACTGACACAAACAACATAATCGAAGGTAGAAAGCCCAAAATGACTGACGAACAATTTTTGCAGTATCTTTTGGCAAAAGGCGTAATTACCCATATTCCAAAAGGTATGACGGATGAGGATGATGATTTTGAGCCGATTGAATTTGAAGGCGAACCGCTTTCGGAAATTATAATTCGGGAGCGTCGTTGATGGCACATCATTTTTTCGATAGTAGCGGATTGGTCAAGCGTTATAATTCCGAAACAGGGACAAGCTGGATTTTAGGAATTTATCGTCCCTCGCGCCGACAGATTATTCATATCGCCCAAATATCGTTAGTCGAAGTAACGGCGGCTTTGACTCGACGCGCTAAAGGAAAAAAACTAAACACAAATTATCATAAAACAATAAGACGATTCGAGCGTGATGTGCAAAACCGATTTAGCGTCTATAAAATCAACGATAAGGTCATAACCGAAGCCGTTAATCTTGCTAAAAACCACAGTTTGCGCGGATATGATGCCGTGCAACTTGCCGTTGCATTGGAAATTTCTAAAGAATTAGATTTGCTCGGTTTCACGCCTCTAACTTTTGCTTCCGCCGTCAACGACTTAAACATAGCCGCTAACGCCGAAGGTTTGACGGTTGAAAATCCAAACAATTATCCGTAAAAATATATGAAATCAATGACAGGATTTGGGCGCGGCGCGGATTCGGGAGAAAACTTTGCCGTTTCCGTGGAAATTAAAACAGTAAATAATCGTTATTTAGACTTGAATTTGCGGCTTGCCAACGAGTTGCAATCGCTTGAAGCAAATCTCAAGCGGTTAATTTCAACTCGGCTTTCGCGTGGTCGAATTGATGTTTTTATCAATTTTGAAAAGTCAAGCGAAGTCGTTTATGAATTAAATCGTCCGTTAATTGCGGGTTATTTGTCGGCGTTGAAAAAGATGCAAAATGAATTTTCGCTGACAGGCGAACCTGATATGAATTATATTGCGCGTCTGCCGAATGCACTTTTGACAAAATCTGAAGATTTGCCCGACTATTTTATCAAAGGTGTCGAAAATGCTTGTTCGATAGCGTTGGACGAACTTGAAAAAATGCGCGAGATTGAAGGAAAATCAATGGCGGACGAACTGAATTTTCGACTTTCGGCAATCGAAAATCTTTTACCAAAAATCGAAGCCGAGAGCGAAAATGTTGCGGAAGAATATCGGCAACGATTATTAAAACGAATCGAAAAATTGCTATCAAAAAGCGAATCGGAAATCGAACTTGACCAAGCAAGATTGGCTCAAGAAGTCGCGTATTTAGCTGACCGATGCGATATTTCCGAAGAAATCACACGCCTCAAAAGCCACATCGAACAGTTTCGCGCCATTATGAACGAAGAAAAAGAAGTCGGCAAACGGCTCGATTTTTTGACGCAGGAACTCAACCGCGAAGCCAACACAATTGCCTCAAAAACAAATAATTTAACCGTCAAAGAAGCGGCTTTGACGATAAAAAGTGATGTTGAAAAAATCCGCGAACAGGTGCAAAATGTCGAATAAAGATTTTAAATTTCAAGTTTCAAGTTTCAGGTTTAAATGCCAATCTGAAACTTGAAACTTGAAACCTGAAACTTGAGAAAATGAAAGGAAACCTAATAATAATCAGTTCGCCGTCGGGCGGTGGCAAAGGCACGTTGATAAAAGAAGTGCTGAAAATCCTGCCGAACATTGGTTATTCGGTATCGTTCACCACGAGGGAAATGCGTGTGGGCGAAGAAAACGGGCGTGATTATTTTTTTGTCAGTCATCAAGAGTTTGAAAAATTGATTGAGGCAGATGAATTTCTCGAATTTGCTATCGTTCACGGCAATTTTTATGGCACATCGCTTAACCGAGTCAAATCCGAAATCGAGTTGGGGCACGATATAATTTTGGAAATTGATGTGCAAGGCGCGGCAAATGTTCGCGCCAAAGTTCCTGAAGCAGTCAGCATTTTTATTTTACCGCCGTCTTATCAAGTTTTAGAACGACGTTTGACCAATCGCGCTACGGAAAAAGAGAAGGATTTAAATCTGCGTCTGAGAAATTCTTTGGGCGAAGTGCGACGCTTTACCGAGTTTGAATATGTCGTGATAAACGACGATGTTGCCAAAGCGACGGCTG
>JANOXW010000122.1:0-2661 GCA_031418635.1 Acidobacteriota bacterium | reverse complement strand
AACGCGACATATTTTGCCTTGCCCAGCGGCTCAACTTTATTGAGCAAAGTTTTCAGCGGAAAGCCGACCCACGGAATAACCATTGACCAACCTTCGACACAACGCAGCCGATAAATGCGTTCTTCCTGCGCGAATTTCAGCAAATCTTCGATGCCGAAAGTCTGTGGTTTTTGCACGAGTCCGCCGACTTCGATTGTCCACGGGCGCGTTACGAAATTCTCCGCTTTTCGCGCCACGGCGGTTTTGCTGGTCGAAAATTCGTAAAAATTATTGTAGTTCGTAATGTTTTTGAACGGTGTTAATTTTTCATCCAGCGGAGTTTCCTTTTTAATCACATTGGCAATCTCCGTCGTGTCAGAATCTTTCGGCGGCGGCGGATTGAAAAAACGATAAATGCCCGTCGTTGCCAAAGTCGTTCCGGCGAAAATGCCGGCGCGAATAAAATTACGCCGGTTCAGATAAACATTTTCGGGCGTGATTTCGTTTGATTTTATGTCATTCGGCTTTTTATCAACCATACATTGTTATTCGTTCTTGCTCAAAAAATAGTTTCGGCTCAAAAACTCTTCATATTTATAATCACTTATGCTAACATTTTGTTCCTAAATGATGTTTTTTTCCAATAATTTCAAGACGGCTTTTATTTACACCAACAATTATGGCTTCAAACAAATTTATCTTAGTATCGGTTATCGTGTTTATCGGGCTTATTTTTTCTTGCACACGAACAGAAACGCCGATGTTCAGCATTGCCGGCAACTTAAAAAATCAATCGAAAGGCGCATTGATTTTATCTTTGGAAGAAGATGTAAACCGCAAGCAAAACCGCGTTATCGGTGAAATTCCGATTGATGGAAACGGCAATTTCAAGGCGGATTTCAATCTTGAGCCGCATCTTTACACGCTAAAACTCGATGATAAGAGAAAAGTTACGTTAGCCGTTGATAAAGGTCAGCAAATAGTTATCAACGGCGATGCTAACGAGTGGTCAACGGTCAAAGTTTCGGGTTCTGCCGACACCGAAAAACTCGAACAATATGAAGCGTTTCGCAAAAAATCGTTAGATGCGTTGGTCGTTTCCGTGCGCGAAAAAATCAAGCAATTGAAAGAGGCGAACGATCCGGCAAACGACGCGAAAATTGCGGAATTAGGCGCACTAGAGATCGAAAATTACAACAAGCACAAGGACGAATTGCTCGATTTTATCGAAAAAAACATGGGAACTTCGATTGCGGTTTATCCGACTTCTCTGCGTTGGGACGGCGATAAAAATGTTCCCTTTTTGGAACGGTTAGCCGCCGCGTTTGAAAAGGCGCATCCGAACTTAGCCGTTACTGGAAAAATCAAGGAAAAGGTGCAAATCCTTAAAAACACGAGCGTTGGCGGAACGGTCGCGGGAATAAAAATGCCCGACAAAGACGGCAAAGAAGTTGCGCTTTTGGCTTCACCCGCAAAATATATTTTGATTGATTTTTGGGCAAGTTGGTGTGCGCCGTGTCGTCGGGAAAGCGCGGAACTCGGCGAAATTTACAGTAAATTCAACCCGCAAGGCTTCGAGATTTACGGTGTCGGTTTAGAGAAGGAAAAGGAAAATTGGTTAAACGCCATCGAAAAAGACAAGCGCATTTGGACAAATGTTTCGACCTTGCAAGAATTTGAAACGCCCGTAACCTATCAATATGCGGTAACTTCCTTGCCCGCCAATTTTCTGATTGACGCAACCGGAAAAATCATCGCCAAAAATCTACACGGCGAAGATTTACGCCAAAAAATCGAAAGTTTGTTCGTTAAATAAAGTTGCGGCGCAGATTTTCTAATTATCCGCGCTGAACGCTTTTTGCAAAAAGTATAAAATGCTCAACGCAAGAACGATTCCCACACAAAACCACATAAATCTCCGCGCTTTTTCCTGACTAATCATAATGCAAGTATTCTACCCGATAAATAGAATAATTGTTTTTCGTTGGACAAGAATGTTATAAATCATTTCGGCGTAAAATAGAAAGCATTTTTTATGACGCGGATTTTCCATACATTCACATCGAAACGCCATCTGGCGACAATAAAAATAGCCCGCCGCAGTCAGCAACAATAAGGTGTGGCGGACAGGTCATTCCCTGTGCTTGACTGCTTCTTTCATAGCTGATTTGTTCGGCGCATCTTAGCTTTACGACCCTAGCTCACAATACATTTAACGTGAATCAAAGATTTGCTTTTGCCATAAATTAACGACCTCTCGGATAAAAAAGTGTTTCCTTTAGGTCGTGGTGCGACTGCACGATAAGTGTATTCGATAATAGAACTCCATCATCAAGGCAAAAATTTAGCGAAACATCTGAATAACTGCGCTTACAAGTTGGACAAATCTTTACTTGAAATTCATGCTGTGCCAAGTTTTGAGAAATTTTTTGCGTAGGTTGTTGTCGTCTCGAAGTTAGTTTTATGAAAAAGCGTATTATAAAAAATACTGTAATGCCTAATGCGATTAAGACAATAACGCCTAGTAGTATTCCAAATAATGGCGTTCCTCCATTCTGAAAACCTAACATTTTTACTCCTACTAAAAGACTTCTCGAATATTATCACGACGCGCCCAGCCGGCTGAGATGACGTGGGGCGAAACCGCCACCACGCAACTCCGAGTTCACCAAAAGCCATTGA
>JANOXW010000121.1:0-3602 GCA_031418635.1 Acidobacteriota bacterium | reverse complement strand
GATTGTTCCCGAACTTCAAACGTATTTTAAGGGTTGGGAATGCGCCGATTCAATCGTCACGAATCCGCACAAATGGCTTTTTACGCCGTTCGATCTGTCGGTTTTGTATGTCAAAGATTTGGATTTGCTCAAGCAGACATTTTCGCTCGTCGCTGAGTATTTAAAGGTTTCCGAAACCGTCACGAACCAGATGGATTATGGCATCCAACTCGGTCGCCGTTTTCGTTCGCTGAAATTATGGTTTGTGATGCGCTATTTCGGGCAGGAAGGTTTGATTGAAAGATTGCGAGAGCATTGCCGTTTGGCGCGTCTGTTTGCAAATTGGGTTGACGATTCTCCAAATTTTGAAATGCTTGCGCCTGTGCCGTTTGCGCTCTGTTGTTTTCGCGCTTGCCCGAAAAATGTTGATGATTTAGACACGCTTAACGAAAAAATTATGAACGAAATCAATGCTTCGGGCGAAGCGTATCTGTCGCACACGAAATTAAACGAAAAATTCACTTTGCGCCTTTCGGTTGGAAGTATTCGTGTTGAAGAACGGCATTTGCGGAAAGTTTGGGATTTACTGAATGAAAAATTAAAAGAAGTTTCAATTACTACTCGAATTTAACTATTAGGCTAAAGTCTGCGCCGAATTAAAGTATTTGCACGAATATTTTACTATGTCGGCAAAATTAAATTTATTATTAACTCACCTTACGCGGTCAAAAATCTCAGCCCGATTTATCGGGCTTTCCGCGCTTCGCGGCAATTAGCCGCGTCCATTTATGGCGCGGAACAGCAGTAGAAATAGAATCTGAGAGGGCGTTTTAACGTCCTTGTAAAAGGCTTAAGCCGTGAAATGCCGAAGCTAAAGCGCAAGAAAAAAGGACGTTGAAACGCCCTAATTGGTTGACAAATCAATAACCCGCGCCATAAATGGACGCGGCTAACTGCCGCGGAGCGCGGAAAGCCGCATAAATGCGGCTGAAATCAAAATCGCGTAAGGTGAATTATTAGCTACTATCAGTAACCGTTTTTCGTTTGCATTTATGTTTGGGTAAATGATAATGTCATTAAGTTGGCTTCTAACAGCGTTTAATAAATTATTTTTTTATACATATTTTCGGCATCATCTGTCCAACTGAGTTTTTCTAGGGAAACGTATCAATAAACGAATGCCCAATGCTTAGAGAAAATCAATTTCAAAGTTAATAGAGTGTGCAAAATCAAATTTTAATTAAAAAAAGGAGCTAAAAATGAAGAATTATGTTATTCAGTTTGTCGGATTAGTTGCTATTGCAATGATGTCTATCACGGCAATGGCACAAATAAAGGACTCATCACAAAAGTCTGATGATGTTAGTGCCGAAATCAGTAAGCCGGTAAAGGTTGATAAGACTTCCATTCCGTTGCGGGATATGGTTGATAACGCGTCGCCCAGAATTCCCAGAGGCGGAAGAGATTTTGAACCGGGCAAGCCTTTACCTATCGGTAATACTAATCCCAATACCATTGATCCGTTAGCAGAACGAGGAATAAGTTCAACGCAGGCAGTAATAGAGCCAAAAGCATCAACCGACGGAGTTCCGGTTGACCCGAACCGTAGAGTTGCTCCGCCCGATACAACCGGCGACGTAGGACCAAATCATTATGTTCAATGGGTTAATTTACGTTATTCGGTTTATAACTTAACGAGAGTAAACAACCAAATTACCGCGTTTACTGTCGCTCCGGGATTTCCGAAAAACGGAAACACTGTTTGGCAAGGATTTGGCGGAAGTTGTGAAACGAACAATGACGGCGATCCATTAGTTCAATACGACCAGGTTGCAAATAGATGGATTCTTACCCAATTCGCTGTTACAACTACTCCGTATCTCCAATGTGTAGCGGTTTCTACTTCTCCTGATCCGACGGGAACTTATTTCCGATATTCTTATTCATTCGGAACTGACTTTAACGATTTTCCAAAAATGGGTATTTGGGGTGATACATATGTCATCACTTACAACATTTTTCGTCGCGGGTCCAGATTCATCGGCAACAGAGTTTGCGGATATGAGCGTAATCAAATGTTAGTCGGCGGAGTCGCCAGACAAGTTTGCGCTAATACAACCAACACCAATGCCAGTCTTTTGCCGGCAGACGTTGAAGGAACTACCGTCATTGCGCCGGGACAAGCTAATCCGTTGCTCAGTATATCAACAAGTTCTCTACTTTCGTGGCGATTTACGGTTAATTGGGCAGCCGGAACCGGAACGCTTTCGGGACCGACGACGGTTCCGGGTGTAGCTGCTTTCAGTAGAGCTTGTTCAGGCGGAACTTGTATTCCGCAACCCGGAACATCTAATCAACTTGATTCCTTGGCAGATCGTTTGAATTATCGCCTGAGTTATCGCAACTTCGGCACCTACGAAACGCTCTTGGTAAATCATGCGGTTGCGGCAAACGGTGCATCAGGAATTCGTTGGTATGAACTGCGTAACGCTGCTGGTCAAACTGTTTCAAATGCGACTCCTGTAGTTTATCAACAAGGCACTTATGCGCCGACTTCAGATTATCGTTGGATGGGAAGTGCCGCAATGGACAAAAATGGCGGAATTTCCGTCGGATATAATATTTCTAACGCCACCAATATCAATCCGAGTATTCGTTATGCTTTCCGCAGTGCAACAGATCCTTTGGGTTCTTTGGGCGGCGAAGTCGCGTTATTTACCGGACCGGGTTCGCAAACCGGCACACTAGCCCGGTGGGGCGATTACAGCACGTTAAGCGTTGACCCGGTTGACGGTTGCACGATGGTATTCACAACCGAATACATCCCAAGCAACGGTAATTTCAATTGGTCAACATTTATCGGTTCATTCAAACTAAGCACTTGTAATTAGGCGCGAAAAATCTAAATCCGAAATTAAGGCGAGTTGCGTAAAGGACTCGCCTTTTTCGTTTATTGGAAGTTTTGATTTCGTTTGATGCGGAAAGCCGCGAAGAAGTTGATGAAACGGCAAAAAAAGTTTGGGACGCAGGCGACGCAATTTTCAGCGAACCGGCAGAAATTCAAGGTTGGATATATAGTTTTGCCTTCGCCGATTTGGACGGACATCGTTGGAATATGTTATTTATGGATTTCAGCAAATTGCCGCAGTAATTAAGGTTAAAAGCATTCGGAGTAACCACTTGGATAACTCGTTACTCCGAATTAAAGTAAGTCTTTATGATTGCAGTAAAAAACTTTTAGTAAGTGAAATGAATTTGGAGAAATTATGAAAATTGCAGTAATCGTTGTTCGTACTTTGGTCGGTTTAATGTTTTTGTTTGCATCAGTTACATATTTTTCGAATCTTGCGCCGCCGCCCGACGTAACCGGAAATGCGAATTTTTTTTTTGACGGCATTGCCGCTTCGGGATATATTATGCCGGTGTCGAAAGTTTTTGAATTTTTGTGCGGATTGGCATTCATATCGGGCAGATTCGTTGCCTTGGCGGTTGTTTTGATATTTCCGATTGCGTTAAACATTTTATTTATTAACGCCATTTTGTTGCCCGGCGGTCTGCCGATTGTGATTCCTTTATTTTTGGCAATTTTGTTTTTGGCATATTCCAATTTTGAAAAATACAAA
>JANOXW010000120.1:0-3137 GCA_031418635.1 Acidobacteriota bacterium | reverse complement strand
TATCTTTACAACCATCGTCCAGATTGGTCAGAGAAATCTGCCATTGGCAAAACGCTTGTCAGCAGCGGAATGATTGATCGTGTGGCGGCGCGACTCAACCGGCGACTTCTCGAAGTGCCGGTCGGCTTCAAGTGGTTTGTTGACGGCTTGCTCGACGGTTCGCTCGGATTCGGCGGCGAGGAAAGTGCGGGCGCGTCGTTTCTACGGCGCGACGGCAGCGTGTGGACGACGGATAAAGACGGCATCATTATGAATCTTCTCGCCGCAGAAATGACGGCGAAAACCGGACGCGATCCGGGCGAACTCTACCGCGAATTGACGCACAAATTCGGCGATCCGGTCTATGAACGGATTGATGCGCCCGCCACCCCGGAGCAGAAAGCGATATTGCAAAAACTCTCGCCCGATCAGATCAAAAGTTCCGAACTGGCGGGCGAGAAGATCACGGCGAAACTGACGACTGCACCGGGCAACGGAGCGGCGATTGGCGGGTTGAAAGTAACGACCGAAAACGGCTGGTTCGCCGCCCGTCCGTCGGGAACGGAAAACATTTACAAAGTTTATGCGGAGAGTTTTCGGGGGCAGGATCATTTGCGCCGTATCGTTGATGAAGCACAGATAATTGTCAATGAAGTATTAGGGCAAAGTCGTAAATTGCGTAAGGAAATGTAATTAGCGAAATGAAAAAATTATTTGATCGGACTGTTGTGGCAATTGATGCAAAATTTCCCGTATATTGTCAATGGCTTGCGTCGGGCTGGTTTCGGCGGAGGTTGGTTGTGATCTCTGTCGAGACTTTTTCGTCAAACAAAGACTGCTCAAGATGAACGCATTATAAAGGTCGCAGGCTGACTTTAGAAACGGATATGAGGAATTATGACTAAAGAAAATAATAACGAAACACAAATCTTAACCACCGAAGAAATGCAGCGAATAAATGCCTACTGGCGGGCGGCAAATTATTTATCGGTCGGGCAGATTTACTTATTTGACAATCCGTTGCTGCGCGAGCCGCTGACAATCGAACACATCAAACCGCGACTGCTTGGGCATTGGGGAACAACGCCGGGGCTGAATTTCATTTATGTTCATCTGAATCGGCTGATTAAGATGCACGATTTGAATGTCATTTATGTCTGTGGACCCGGACACGGCGGACCCGGAATCGTTGCCAACACTTACCTCGAAGGAAGTTACAGCGAAATTTACCCGAACATCTCGCAGGATGCCGAGGGGATCCAAAAATTATTCAAACAGTTTTCATTTCCCGGCGGAATTCCGAGCCACGTCGCGCCCGAAACTCCCGGTTCAATTCACGAAGGCGGTGAACTCGGTTATTCATTGACGCACGCTTACGGCGCGGTTTTTGATAATCCCGATTTGATTGCGGCGTGCGTGATTGGCGACGGCGAAGCGGAAACCGGAGCGTTGGCGGCAAGCTGGCACTCCAACAAATTCTTAAATCCGGCGTGTGACGGTGTTGTGCTGCCGATTCTGCATTTGAACGGTTACAAAATCGCCAGTCCGACTGTTTTGGCTCGTCTGAGCCGTGAAGAATTGACGAATTTGATGATTGGTTACGGTCATAAATCTTATTTTGTTGAAGGCGACAATCCTGAATTGATGCATCAATTGATGGCGGAAACGCTTGATACAGTTCTTGCCGAAATCAAAGATATTCAGAATCAGGTGAGAGAAAACGGTTTTAAAATACGCCCGATTTATCCGATGATTGTTTTGCGAACTCCAAAAGGTTGGACAGGTCCGAAAACGGTTGACGGCTTACAGGTTGAAGGCACATTCCGTTCGCATCAAGTTCCGCTTGCCGAACTCGCTACTAAACCCGAACATCTGAAAATGCTCGAAGAATGGATGCGAAGCTACAAACACGAAGAACTTTTCGACGAAAACGGAAAATTAATCGCTGAATTGCAAGAACTCGCTCCAAAAGGCACACGGCGTATGGGAATGAACCCACACGCTAACGGCGGAAAATTGTTGAAAGATTTGGAAATGCCGAATTTCCGCGATTACGCCGTCCAAGCTTCTAAACCCGGCGCAACTTACGCTGAAGCAACTCGCGTTTTAGGCGGCTTTTTGCGCGATGTAATGCGCCTCAACGAAGTTGAAAAAAACTTTCGCGTTTTCGGTCCCGATGAAACTGCGTCAAATCGGCTGAACTCTTTGTTTGAAGCAACGAACCGAACTTGGACGGAAGGCATTTTGCCATCGGATGACCATCTTGCGCCGGACGGCAGAGTGATGGAGGTTTTGAGCGAACATCTTTGTCAGGGCTGGCTCGAAGGTTATTTATTGACCGGACGGCACGGGCTATTTTCGTGTTATGAGGCGTTTATTCACATTATAGATTCGATGTTCAATCAACACGCTAAATGGCTCAAAGTAACCCGGCAGATTCCGTGGCGAAAACCGATTGCGTCGCTTAATTATCTGCTCACATCGCACGTTTGGGGACAGGATCACAACGGTTTTTCGCATCAAGACCCGGGATTTATTGACCATGTTATTAACAAAAAAGCCGCAGTCGTCCGCGTCTATCTGCCGCCCGATGCCAATACCTTGCTGTCCGTCGCCGACCATTGTTTGCGAAGCAAAAACTACGTTAACGTCATCATCGCGGGCAAAAAACCGTCGCTACAGTATCTCGATATGGACGCGGCGGCGAAACACTGCACGGCGGGAATTAGTATTTGGCAATGGGCAAGCAACGATGAAAACGGCGAACCTGATGTTGTTATGGCTTGCGCCGGCGATGTGCCGACATTGGAAGTGTTGGCGGCAGTAGATATTTTGCGACAAGAATTTCCAGACCTTAAAATCCGTGTCGTCAATGTCGTTAATTTGATGAAACTTCAGCCCGTAAAAGAACATCCGCACGGGCTTTCCGACACCGATTTCGATTCGATTTTTACCACCGACAAACCTTTAATTTTCGCTTTTCACGGTTATCCGTGGCTGATTCATCGCCTGACATATCGGCGGACGAATCACGAAAACATCCACGTTCGCGGCTACAAAGAAGAAGGCACGACGACCACGCCGTTCGATATGGTTGTCTTAAACGATTTGGACAGATTTCATCTGGTGATTGACGTTATCGAGCGCGTTCCGAAATT
>JANOXW010000119.1:0-3924 GCA_031418635.1 Acidobacteriota bacterium | reverse complement strand
TCAAACCAAGCAACGGGCGTTTCAAAATCTCTTGCATTCGCCAAACCATTCGCGCCAATCGGACCTAAATCGGGCAAACGAAACTGCGCTCCGTAATTCTCGCAAACATAACCACGCGCCTCGCCATCAGGCAATTCGACGCGGAATTTAAGCCCGCGCGGAATGACGCAAATCTCGCCCGAACCGATTTCGATGATTCCTAATTCGGTTAAAAATCGAACGCGATTTTTCTCCGCCACGACGAGCATTTCGCCGTCCGCATTATAAAAAAATCGGTCGGTCATTGATTTGTTGCAGGCGAAAATGTGAATCGCAATTCCTGTTTGGCTGAAAAGGTCGCCGTTTCCCGCGATTGTCGTGATGCCGTCAACAAAATCCGTCTCGCTTTCCGGCATCGGCAAAGGATTCCAGCGCAATTGATTCGGCGTGGTTTCAAGCTCGCCAAATTTTGAAACAAGCAACCCGTTATCAATTCGCGTAAACGGTTTATGCGTTACGCTCGGACGAATCCGATACGTCCAAGTTCGTTTGTTTTCCTTACGCGGCGCAGTAAAAGCCGTTCCCGAAAACTGTTCAGCATAAAGTCCGAGCGGTGCAATCTGCGGCGAATTTTGTCCAATTGGCAACGTGCCTTCCACCGCTTCGGTCGCAAATTCATTGCCGAAACCCGTTTGATATTTAAATTGTTCTTCGCTGGTCGTCGGTGTCATTTTTGTTAATCTATACTTTCTTTAGAGCTTCAAGAATTTCATCCGCAACGAGAAATGAATCTTCTACTAAATCATTAAGTTTTCTTATTTCGTCAAAGTAATCAGCTTTTATCCGCTTTTCGTGTAGTTCTTTACCTTTTTTCCCAATGTCTTGGTTATCTAAATCGCTTTTGCTTAAATATTCATTCCAGATTTGTTTATGTGAGGATTTAAAGCGGTCGTAAATGTAGCCTCTACTGACTATTTGAATTCGCGCTTTCCAATAAATAGCATAATAAAGACGACTGATTGCTGTGCGCTGTGATGCTTCATCTTTTTCGTCTTTTAATTTTTCGGCGAGTATTTTGAATTCATTCCAATTAAACATATTCAATTCCGATATTTAACTTATAATTGGTTTTATGTAAGTTTTTAAGCCACCAATCTTTGTCGAATCTGTTCATAACTGAACGTGCCTCTTTTGCTGACAACCCCGTTAAAACTAAAATCCATAATTCGGAAGATTCAGGAAAATCCGGCTCGTAAAGAATTTGTAAGGCTAACTTTTGACCGTTGCCAAAGTATTGATAAATTTTGCTCGGAATTTCTTCAATTAATGAAATCAAAAAGCGATTCTTTGAAAGGAAATTTTTAACTTCTTCAAAATTAGAGATTTCATATTTTGATGGTAAAGCATTTATTTCTTCAATTATCGTTTTTGTTTGACTTTTGGCAATCTGTTCCAGCGTGAGGGATTGATTTCTTGCAAGTTCGGAAATTGAATCCAAGTAATAACCTGAATCTCTATATTCCTGCACTTTTGGTTGTGTTGGAACGATTGCTTCAGAATTATTTTTTCTTGTTATTTTAGTAGAACTGCTTCTTCTCGGAACAAAAAAACCGAAAGGATTATTCATCGCTAATTCTGGCATTATGAATTTTCCTCCTCAACAATTGGATTTAATTCTAACAAAGAAAAAATTGTCAGGTAATGGTCACCAAGTTTTTGAAAAAATTCTATGGGTTCTTCAATTTCGGTATCTTCCACAGAATTTTTACTTTGATAATTGATTTCTAAAAACAAGCCGTTTTTTACAGCCAGCGATTCGGCAATTGTTATTTTAGTTGAATACTGTTTTGTTATCTCGTCAAAATTCAAAGAGAAAACCGTTGCTTCTGGCTTAATATCTGAATTATTCAGTTTTATTGAAACTTTTTCAGATATATATTCGGAAACATTTTTATCTATAAGTTTTGTATGAAGACTTATTTTAACAACTCCGTTTCCGTCCTTAAATTCTGAATCAATTTTTTCTAAACTTTGAAAAGTTAGATTCAAAATTTGGAGAATTTGTTCAATTTCTTCGTCTTCCACGTCTCTCGCTTCAATATCAATTCCGCTGTAAGCGATTCGCAAATTAATTCGCGGTTTTAGTAGATTTATTGTGATTGCAACATCGTCCAAATTTGAACTTGGAGATTCCAAGTTTATCGAACGAGCGGTTATTTCAAAAGGTTTAAGTCCTTTGACTAACACACTAAAGGCTTCGCTGCCTGGAGCCGGCAATTGCGAAGCCATAGATGAAAATCTCCAACCTATACTTAAATTTGCAAATTCAATCTCACAGTTATACATATATCTTTCACCCGATTATAGATTACCACGCCTTCTTTGTTCTTCTTCAATCGAAACGAACAACGCTTTGAAGTTGCCTTTGCCAAAGCCTTTGCAGCCTTTGCGTTGGAGAATTTCATAAAAAACGGTCGGGCGGTCTTCGACGGGCTTGGTGAAAATTTGTAATAGATAGCCTTCGTCGTCGCGGTCAACTAAGATTCCGAAGCGTTTTAAGTCTTCGAGGTCTTCGTCAATCACGCCGACTCTTTCGGGAATTTCGTCGTAATATGAATCGGGAACGCGCAAAAATTCAACGCCGTTTGCCTGTAATTTTGCCACGCTCGCTCGGATGTCTTTGCACAAAAGCGCGACGTGCTGTGCGCCTGCCGAGCGGTAAAAATCTATGTATTCCTGAATCTGCGATTTGCCGCCTTTGCCTATCGCCGGTTCGTTGATCGGGAATTTGATGTTGTGTCCGCCGTCCGACATCACGATTGACATCAGTGAAGAATATTCGGTCGAAATGTCCTTGTCGTCAAACGTGATGTAACGCTCAAAGCCCATCACATCGCGGTAAAAATCGCACCAGAAATTCATTTTTCCGAGTTCGACATTGCCGACAATATGGTCAACCAAAATGATTCCGACATCTTCGCCTTCAACTTTTTGCTCAACAAATCCGGGCAGAAAAACGCCGTTGTAATTGTGTCCGTTATTGTTGTTATACGAAATAAACGAATGAATCGTATCGCCGTAAGTGTGAATCGCGGCTTTGCGAACATTGCCGAAATCGTCCGCGAAATCGTGCGGTTCGATAAACGCTTTTGCGCCGCGCTTAATCGCTTCGTGAAACGCCAAATCCGCATCTTCGACCAAAAACGCAATATCGCGCACACCGTCGCCGTGTTGTTTGATATGTTCCGCCGCCGGATGTTCAGGATTAAGCGGCGTGGTCAAAACAAAATTAACGCGATTTTGCCGCAAAACATAACTCGTCGTCTCCCGATTGCCCGTCTCCAGACCCGAATAAGCCGCCCGCGAAAACCCGAACGCCTTACGATAATAAAACTCCGCCTGCTTCGCATTGCCGACGTAAAACTCGACGTGATGTATCTTTTTCAAACCTAATGGATTTTTTTCGTCTGTCATTTTTTCTCTTTTCCTTTTTGGATAAAACCAATTTCTTTGTCCGATTTGTCCGGCGGATTCATCAAAAGCCGAATCGCCGTAAAAACTTTCTTAAAATGCTCGTCGTGTCCGCCCAATTTATTTTCCATCTCCGCAATCTTTCGGCTGACTTCTTCGTTGGACAAAAACATTTTCCGCATATTCACAAACGCCCGCATAATTCCGATGTTCACCTGCACGGCGCGTTCGCTATTCAAAACACTCGACAACATCGCCACGCCTTGTTCGGTAAAAACATACGGCAAATAACGCCGTCCGCCACGACCTTTCTTTGAGGTCACAATTTGTGACCTCAAAGATTCAAATTCTTCTTCCGTTACTTGAAACCGAAAATCTTCGGGAAATCTTTGCAAATTTCGCCCGACGGCTTGATTGAAAACTTTTGTTTCAACGCCGTAAAGTGCCGCTAAATCGCTGTCGAGCATAACTTTC
>JANOXW010000118.1:0-5457 GCA_031418635.1 Acidobacteriota bacterium | reverse complement strand
TCAACGCCGAAACGATAATAAAGTTTTTCGTGTCCGTTGACGAGTTTTGCTAATTCCTTCTCGAATTTTTCAATCGAAACAGCTTTGTCCGCGCCATAATTTTTCATCGCGCCGTCCGTGCCTTCGCGTCGTCCATACCACGTTTCCATCTTCGGATCGCGTGGGCGGACAAACATCGTGTATGGATTTTTTTTGTTTGACGGCGCAATAACTGCAATCGCGTCGGGTTCGGGAAATCCGGTCAAATAATTAAAATCCGGGTCTTGATGAAATTTGAATTCCGTGTCATAACTGCGCGTAACTTCGTGCGCGGCTGGTATAATCGCAATCGCGTCTTTGCCGATTGCCTCCATAAATTTTTTAAGTTGTGGTCGCATAAATTTTTCCTCTGCTAAGAATTGTAAGGCAGAAACCCGCGTATCAGCAAGGTCGCAGGCTTCTGTCTTTATTTTGTGATGATGTATAATTTTTCAGGTCAGATTTTGCAAAAGTGATTTTCTTCAATCGTTAAAAAAGTAGTGAGCAGAAAGCAAATTTATAATCAACCGAAAGCCGCAAAAAATGGACAAACATTGCGCGTTACCGAAATTTTTCTTTCGATTCAGGGCGAATCAACACACGCCGGTCGTCCGTGTGCTTTTGTGCGTCTGACAGGTTGCCCGATGCGCTGCGTTTGGTGCGACAGCGAATATACTTTTACGGGCGGAACTCGCTTGAGTTTTGCAGAAATTTTCGCTCAATTAAAAGAATTCGGTTGCAATTTAGTCGAAGTTACCGGTGGCGAACCTCTCGCGCAAAAAAGTGTTTTTCCTTTTATTACCGAACTTTGCAACCAAGGTTTTGAAGTTTTAATCGAAACCGGCGGATTTGTTTCGACCGAAAAAGTTGATGAGCGTGCGAAGATAATTTTAGATGTGAAATGTCCCGCTTCCGGCGAAGCAGAGAGAAATCATTGGGCTAATTTGGAAAATTTAAGAGCCGACAAAGATGAAGTAAAATTCGTCATTGCCGATTTAGCAGATTGGGAATTTGCGAAAGAAATTATAGCCAAATATGATTTACAATATCGCGCCAAAGAGATTTTAATTTCGCCCGTTTTCGGCATTGAAAATCTGCCGCGCATTGCCGAAACCATTTCTACAAGCGGTTTAAAAGTTCGCCTTAATTTGCAACTTCATAAATATATTTGGGGCGCGGATGTTCACGGAGTTTGAAAGAATTTAACCGCGAAATACGCAAAATACACGAAAAAACTTCTTTCATTATTTTGCGTATTTTGCGTATTTCGCGGTTTAGAAAATTAAATGATTAGTTTATCTATAGTTTTAGTTTCCGGCGGAATGGATTCGTGCGTAACTGCTGCGATTGCCAAAACAGAAAATAAAGAAATTGCTTTTCTCCACATTTCTTATGGACAGCGCACTGAAGAACGAGAGCGAAAGGCTTTTAACGACATCGCGGATTTTTACAATGCCGAAAAACGTCTTGTTGTTTCGATTGAATATCTCGCCAAAATCGGCGGTTCGTCTTTGACCGACGAATCAATCGAAGTTGCGGAAGCAAATCTCGAATCAAAAGAAATTCCGACGAGTTACGTTCCGTTTCGCAACGCCAATATGTTGGCGATTGCGACGAGTTGGGCGGAAGTTTTACAGGCAAATTCGATTTACGTCGGCGCGGTTGCCGAAGATTCAAGTGGTTATCCCGATTGTCGTCCTGAATTTTACGCGGCGTTTGAAAAGACCATCGAAGTCGGCACAAAGCCCGAAACAATCATCAAAATTAAAACGCCGATTATTCATCTCACTAAAGCCGAAATCATCCACAAGGGAAGTCAGCTAAACGCACCACTTTATCTAAGTTGGTCGTGTTACAAAAACGAAGATTTGGCGTGTGGAACGTGCGATTCGTGCGCTTTACGTCTGCGCGGATTCGCTACGGCAAACTTGGTTGACCCGATTGAATACGAAAAATAATTCTGCGATTGTCAAACGATGAAATAACTATTAACAGAAATCCGTGTAGTTGCCATTTCATTGTTTTGCATAGTTGCATTTAACCTTTTAGAAAGTTACGATTGATATACTATTTATAACACACAAGGAATAAAAATACGATGAATTTACCCGGTGGATTTGATATAAATTCGATGATGAAACAAGCCCAGAAAATGCAAGAGCAGATGGGCAAGGAAATGAAGGAAATGACGGTGGACGCTTCGGCGGGCGGCGGCGCGGTTACGGTCAAAATGCGTGGCGATTTTGAAGTTTTAGAACTCATTATCTCGCCGGATTTGGTTAAAGACGGCGATGTTGAGATGATTCAAGATTTGTCCGTCGCGGCACTTAACGAAGCGCGTCGCAAAATCGAAGAATCGCTCAAAGGCAAACTCGGCGGAATGTTGCCGCCGGGACTTATGTAATTTTGGATTTTAGATTTTGGATTTTGGATTGAAACTTTGGATAAACATCTTTATTTTATTCAAAATTTTCTATCTGAAAAAATCCAAAATCCAAAATCCAAAATCCAAAATCCAAATGTTAGAATACTCAGAACCCGTTGCTAAACTAATTGATGAATTCAAACGCCTGCCCGGTGTCGGGCATAAGTCCGCGCAAAGGTTGGCGTTTTATATCTTGCGTCGTCCGGTGGCGGAAGTCGAAAATTTTGTCGAAGCGTTGCGCGAAGTCAAAGAAAAAATCGTTTTTTGTTCGGTTTGCAATAATATGACGGATATAAATCCGTGTATGTATTGCGCTTCGCCGGCACGCGACCGTTCGATGATTTGCGTTGTCGAAGAACCTTATAATCTCGTCGCTATCGAAAAAACACGCTCATACAAAGGTCTTTATCACATCTTGCACGGTGCGCTTTCACCTATTCGCTCTGTCGGTCCCGACGAATTAATGCTGACCAATCTTTTGCCGCGTCTGATGCCGAATAACAACGACGGCGTTGAAGTTAAAGAAATTATCGTGGCGACCAATCCGACCACCGAAGGCGAAGCGACGGCGAATTATATTGCGCGTCTGCTCAAACCTTTGGGCGTAAAAGTTACGCGCATCGCTATGGGAATGCCCGTCGGTTCGGATTTGGAATTCGTTGACGAAGTTACGATGGATAAGGCAATGACCAATCGCCACGAGATTTAATAACCAGCAACACTTGAAGACAAAACCGATACGCCAATTTATCAAATAAGAAAATCGTCGCAAATTACAAAGATTTAGCAAAGGCTGATAAGGTTTCTGCCGAAGATAGCAACATTTCAGCTAAAGTTGACGCTTTATTAGCCCTGGAAGATGAAGCATCAACCGAAGATGATGAAGCATTTTCTTCGGTTGATGAAGCATTTTCTTTGGTTGATGAAGTATTAGCCGAAGATGATGAAGCATTTTCTTTGGCGGATGAAGCGTTAGCTTTAGCTGATGGGGTATTTTCTCAAGCTAATGGAACATCAGCTAAAGATGACGACAGATAAGCTAAGGATGATCTGTCGTTATCTTTAGCTGATGAGCAAAGTTTTGCGGAGAACACACCGTTAGCCTTTCACATCGCGCATTCCGACATCTAATTTAAGAAAAGCAGAAAAATCTGATTTTACAACGACAACGCAAAAAAGTTATTATTTCGCCGTTCATTCAACTGGAATAGGATTGGTGAGTTGAAAAAAAGCAGAATTAATCAACCTATTCGCCCAAAACTTTTATAATTTATTTGGTGGGAATTACATATTCTAAATTTCTAAGGAGAAAAATAAAATGAAAAACTTCAAATTTTTAGTAATTGCGATTGGAATGTTGGTTGTTTTATCAGTGGCAGGTTTGGCGCAAAATGTTGATGCGATTTTCCAGCAAGGCTTGTCGGATTTTAAGGCAGAACAATATGAAAAGGCATTGGTAAGTTTTCAGCGTGTCGTTAAAATCAGTCCGACAAATGCCGACGCACATTATAATATCGGGTCTTGTTATTATGAAATGGCAAAATATAACGAAGCGATTCTTTCATATAAAGAAGCTATCAGACTCAAACCCGATTATTTCGATGCGATTGTTTTTATGGGAAATGCGCTTGATTATGCCAACCGTTACACCGAAGCCATCGCCGCATATAAACAGGCACTCAAATTTAAACCGAATGAAGCCTGGATTTATTACGAAATAGGTATTGCTCAAAAAGGACAAGAAGATTATTCAAACGCCGTTAATTCATTTAATCAAGCAATTCGATTAAACCCTGAATACGCTAAAGCATATTTACAGTTAGGTGTTTCTTATCAGGAATTAAAGCGCGAAAAAGAGGCGGAAACCGCTTTATTAAAAGCTATCAGTCTTGATCCTAATTCGGCTTTGGCGCATAAAGAACTCGGCTTTATTTATGAAGGGAAAAACGATGCTGAATCAATCAAACATTATAAAGAAGCCATTCGCCTCGATTCCGAATATGCGGAAGCCTATTTCGGGCTGGGAAATGTTTATTATAATCAGGAGGATTTTAATAATTCATTGCTTAATTATAAAAAAGCCGTCGAATTTTCTCCAAAGTGGACAACTGCTTGGATATATTTAGCGGACAATTATGCAAAGTTGAAAAGTTATAATCTGGCTGTCGCCTCTTATCAAAAAGCAATTTTTATTGACGCAAAAAGTGCTGAGGCATATTACGGGCTTGGTTTAGCCTACGTCAATTTAGGCAATAACGCGGCGGCACGGCGGCAATACGACATTCTCAAAACCCTCGATGCCGCCAAAGCAGAAAAACTGCTTGGTTTTATCAAGTAACATTCATTTTGTAAAAAGGCAGAAATACAATCGTCAAAAACCGTTTTTGCCTTTTTTGCATACTTGTTAGTCTTGCTTTAATTTTCCGCCCAAAATCGTCATCGGAATCAGCAAAATCCAAAATGTTAGGTGATACCAAAGCGGAATTTTGTCCCACACGCCGATTTGCACAGAAATACCGACAATCAATAACAAAACTCCGAGAATCAGAGGCGATTTTGCATTTTCTTTCGCCACCAAAGCCGCTACATAACCCGAAATTAGCGAAACAACCGCACTCAAAATAAGCGGCACCAGCAACATTAACGAACTAAACTTCATCGCTTTTGCGCTTTCATCGTAGCTTGTCCAAACCGTCCGCAAAATTGCATCAAACCCAACCCATAAAATTGACCAAACAATAAATCCGACGATAACTCCCAAACTGATTTTCAACATATTTCCTCCACAATTTAGATTAAAAACAAAGAAGACGAGGGAAAATTTCCCGATTTCCCACGTCTTCTTTTACCCTGCTTGTTCTTCGCCTTTTGCTTTTGCCTAGCAAAACTTTTTTACGCCGCTTTTGCCCGTTTGTCGCTTTTTACTTCTTTAATTTGCGGTTGTGTCTTTTCGATTCGTGCCGTCATTCGGCGGTCTAAATCCAAAATTTGTTCCATTGTTAAATGATAAATAT
>JANOXW010000117.1:0-1591 GCA_031418635.1 Acidobacteriota bacterium | reverse complement strand
TCGTCATCAATCTCATCGCGGTTGTAACGATATTGTCCCAAACCGGTCAACAGCACGGCGGCTTCTTGCGGCGGTATGCGAGACAAATCCGTCGGCAGATTTTCGGGCGCAACGATTTTAACTTTTTCACGTCGTTTGGTTACTTTCGCTAAAGTATTGTATTGTTTGGTGATTTTTTTGACCGTCGCCACGATTTGCACTTTTGCACGCTTGATCACCTTTGCCGGTCCACGCGAAATAAACTTTTTCGGGGCAGTTCGGCGGCTCAGAAAAACGCTCGAACCCAAAGAGAGTTCATCCGTCGGCGGAATATCCTGCGCTTTAACCAGCAAGCCATTGATAAAAAATGTCCAAATAATAAGACCTGCGAAAAATGCCTTCAGCGATTGTTTTTTATTAACCATTCTGTCCTCACGAAAAATTTTGTTTTATTTTACTATGCTTTTGTTTTAAGACAAGTCGTAATTTACGATGCTTTAATCGTGTTAAGACGTTTCCCGTTAAGTTTTTTTGCTCTTTTCAAATATTTAAGATTTCAGACCGTTCTTGCTATCTTTGATTTTGTCAGATAAATTTAATATCTACCAAATTTTTTAAGTTCCAAGACAGTATAAAAAAACTGAAACCTGAAACTTGAAACCGGAAACCAATAAAAAGGAGATTTTGCCGAAAATGAAAGCATTTACAACAGAAAATTTACGCAACCTGGCTGTCATTGGACACGGCGACGCGGGTAAAACCCAACTTGTCAGTTCGCTTTTGCACATTGCGGGGACAACGACTCGCTGGGGAAAAGTTGCCGATGGAACAACCGTAACTGATTACGAAGATGACGCGATCGAGCGAAAAGTTTCGCTTAACAATAATTTTGCTCATCTCGAATACAAAGACACGAAAATAAATTTGATTGACACGCCCGGTTATGCGGCATTTGTTTCGCACGCCCGACCTGCGTTGCGCGTTTCCGATTGCGCTCTTGTCGTTGTTGACGGCGTAAATGGAATTGAAGTGCAAACCGAAAGAACTTGGAATTATGCTAACGAATTTATCTTGCCGCGTTTTATGGTCATCAATAAACTCGACAAAGAACGCGCCGATTTCGGACACGCACTCGACACCGCAAATGAAAGTTTTGCGCGGTCAATCGTGCCTTTTACGTTGCCCATCGGACAAGAAACTGAATTCAAAGGCGTGGTTGATGTCGTGCATTTCAAAGCCTATTCGTTTGACGAAAACGGCAAAGCAAAAGAAATCGAGATTCCCGAAAGCGGGCGCGATTTGATTGACCGAACCCGTGAACGCATCATCGAATTAGTTGCCGAATCAGACGACGAATTGTTAGAAAAATACTTTGAAAACGGCACGTTGGACGAAGAAGACATAATTCCGAATCTGTCAAAAGCCATCGCTAAAAGCAAACTTTGTCCGGTTTATGCAGTTTCAAGTGAAACACTGGTCGGGCTTTCAGTTTTGCTTGATCATATTGTTGAATTTGCACCAAATCCCGCCGCGCACGAATCCGAATCAGGCTTTAAAGATGCTGAAGAAACAGAGCGAATGTTGCGCTCATATTCCAACGATGAACCTTTTT
>JANOXW010000116.1:0-4973 GCA_031418635.1 Acidobacteriota bacterium | reverse complement strand
GCCGTGATGCGTAGGACCATCTGCGCCAACGATTCCCGCCCGATCCATGGCAAAAGTGACGTTCAAATTTTGCAGACAAACATCGTGAATAATTTGGTCAAAAGCGCGTTGCAAAAACGTCGAATAAATCGCCGCAACCGGCTTCAAACCTTCGCACGCCATTCCCGCGCAAAACGTAATCGCGTGTTGTTCCGCAATGCCGACATCAAATGCTCTTTCAGGAAATTTTTCTAAAATTTTATCAACACCTGTTCCATCGGGCATCGCGGCGGTCAGCGCAACTATTTTTTCATCTTTTGCCATCAATTCGCACATTGTTTCGCCGAAAATTTGCGTGTATTGTTTCGGTAATACTTTGGTTGATTTAATGGCATTGCCGGTTTTTAAATCGAATGGTCCGGTAGCGTGCCAAGCGTAATAATTTTTTTCGCGCGACGGATAACCTTTGCCTTTCGTCGTCAAAGCGTGAACTATTACAGGACCATCTTCGACCTTTTTCGCTTCTTCGAGGGCGCGAACCAACATCGGAACATTATGACCGTCAACATAGCCGATATATTTGAAACCGAGTTCGTTGACGAGTGCGCCCGGCAAAACCGCCGCCGCAATTGCATCTTTGACGGTTTTCGCCATATTCCGCAAACTATGTCCCAAACCCGGCACCGATTCCAAAGTGTCGCCGACTTCTTCTTTAAGACGATGATAACTTTGCGCTTCTTTGATGCGATTCAAATATCGCGTCAAAGCACCAACCGCGGGCGCGATTGACATATCGTTGTCATTAAGCAAAACAATTAAGCGTGTTTTCAGATGTCCGGCTTGATTTATCGCCTCCATCGCCATTCCACCGGCGAGAGAAGAATCGCCAATCAACGCACAGACATTAAAATCTTCACCTTTTTTGTCCCGCGCAACCGCCATTCCGAGCGCGGCGGAAAGCGAAGTCGAAGCGTGTCCCGCGCCAAAAGTATCGTATTCTGATTCAGCACGGCGCAAAAATCCGCTTAAGCCTTGATATTGCTTGATGGTATGAAATTGGTCGCGTCTGCCGGTCAAAATTTTATGCGCGTAAGCCTGATGCCCAACGTCCCAAACCAATCTGTCGTTTGGAGTGTCAAAGGCATAGTGCATCGCCACCGCGAGTTCAACCGCGCCCAACGACGCGCCCGTATGTCCGCCGATGCGCGAACAGGTTTCCAAGATAAATTGCCGAACTTCGTCTGCGACTTCCTGCAAATCTTCAATCTTCAATTGCCGCAAATCCGCTGGTGAATCTATTTCCGATAAAAATCTCATTTAGTTTTTTTGATAACTTAACACTCAAACTTCATATTTTAACTTGCTCAATAACAAATGTTCAATGTCGCATCGTTTTTTGTTCATCCAAGGCGGAAATTCGCACGTTAGTAAAGGTGCAAAAATATTTTCATTTATCAGCCTGTTCTTTACATTTCTTTACTTAACAAACAAAAAAACTTTCGACTAAATCATATTTGTTCGCGTCTAAAAATGTGAAAAGCGAAAGCTAAACTAAAATTATTAAGAGGAAATAAAACAATGACATTCAAACAAAAATTCATTTCGGCTGTTACCTTTGTCTTTGCAATCGTTGCATTTACAACTTTTGTTTCAGCCCAAGACACGGCGACGCAACCACAAGATTCAGCAGCAAAACAAGAAAAACGCGACCGTAAATTCGGTAAAGAGGGAAAACGCGACAGACATCACGGCGATATGATGTTGCGCGGACTTCATCAACTTAATCTGACTGACGCACAAAAAGAACAACTCAAAGGCATTATGGAAAGCAACCACACAGCAAATCAAGGCATACACGAAGAAATGCGCGGTTTGATGATGAAGAAACGCGACGGCATCATCACGGCGGAAGAACAAACCCGCTTTGACGCGCTTAAAACTCAAATGAAAGCGTCTGCTAAACAAACACACGATTCGATTTTGGCGATTTTAACACCCGAACAACGTACTCAACTCGAACAACAAAAAGAGCAGATGAAGCAAAAGTTTGAAGAACGCCGAAAATTGCGCGAAAATCAACCGAAACCCGATATGCAAAAAGACAACTAAATTTTGTTTTAGAACAAAAACAAAAGGCATAGGATTTTTCCTATGCCTTTTTTATTTAGACATCATTTGGAAATAGCCTAAAATGTCTATTGATTAGTGCAATGCAGATTAGGCTTGTAGTAGAATTTACATATCAGGCTAATCATCTTGAATACCAATTTTCAGTTCCGAAAATCTATGCAAAAAAAAAATTGTCAAGCCACTTTGTTTGTTTTCTTCGTGATTTTTCTATTTTCGCCGCTTTCCATAAAAGCCGAATGGAAAACCTTTGGCAATGTAACGCGCATTGTCGAAACGAAAAGCAACGGCGTGATTTTGGAAACTTCAAGCCGCGCTAAAGTTGAAATTTCGTTTTTTGACCAAACGGTTGTGCGTGTGCGATTTGCGCCTAATGGAGTTTTTGAGAAAAATCAGTCATACACGATTCAGGAACTTGACCGCAAAATTCCGCTTGTCAAAGTCTTGGAACAATCCGACCAAATCGTTTTGACCAACGCTTTCGGCGCAAAGGTTTCCATCAAAAAATCGCCGTTGTTGCTAACGATTTATAACGTCAACGGCGAAATTATCTGCGAAGATGACGCAAAACATCTGGCGATGTTTGACGATAAAACGGGCGAAGTTCAAACGACGAAACTGCGCCGCAGTGAAGTTGAAACTTACTATGGCTTTGGCGAAAAAGCGTTTGCGGGAATGTCGCGCAATGGTCAATATATCGTTAATTGGAACACCGACACTTTTTCCTATCCCGTCGGTTTAGACCCGATTTATCAATCAATTCCGTTCTTTTACGCGCTTTACGACGGGAAATCTTACGGCTTATTTTTCAATAATACCTTTCGCACCTATTTCGATATGGGCAAAACCGCGCCCGAAAGATATTCGTTTGGCGCAAACGGCGGCGAACTCGATTATTTTGTTTTCACGGGTGGAAAAGACCGCACACCGAGAAAGGTTTTGGAAGATTACGCCGATTTGACGGGCAAAACGCCGCTGCCGCCGATGTGGGCGTTGGGCAATCAGCAATCGCGTTGGTCGTATTTTCCCGAATCTCGTGTCCGCGAAATTGCCAACGGATTTCGCCTCCGAAAAATCCCTGCCGATGTAATCTATCTCGACATTGATTATATGAACGAATACCGCGTTTTTACTTGGAACAAAGAGCGTTTTCCCAATCCGTCAAAATTGATTTCAGACCTTACCGCTGACGGTTTCAAAACCGTTTTGATTATTGATCCGGGCATCAAGGTTGACGAAAATTATTCGGTTTATGCGGACGGCAAGAAAAACAATATCTTTATCAAAAACCCCGACGGAAGCGAACTGCACCAAAGCGCGTGGGCGGGAAAATCGGCTTTTCCCGATTTTACCAACCCGAAAGCGCGAATGTGGTTTGGCGAACAATACAAAAATCATCTTGCCGAAGGAATCGCCGGCTTTTGGAACGATTTGAACGAGCCGGGAATTTTTGTCAGCGAACAAAGCGAAAAGCCCGACATTTTTCATCATCCCGAAAAAACTTTTCCCTACGACACGCCGCACTTTGGCGACGGTTTTCCCGACACACATCGGCGTTATCATAATGTTTATGGAATGCAAATGGCGCGTTCTACTTTTGAAGGGTTGAAAAAATTACAGCCGGAAAAACGTCCGTTTGTTCTAACACGCGCCGGTTTCGCCGGAATTCAACGATTTTCCGCCGTTTGGACGGGCGATAATGTGGCAAGTTGGGATCATCTTGCGTTGACGATTCCGATGTTGGCGAATTTTAGTGTTTCGGGTGTGCCGTTTATCGGCGCGGATGTCGGCGGTTTTACCGAAACGCCGAATGGCGAACTCTATGCGCGTTGGTTGCAAGCCGCTGCGCTTACACCGTTTTTGCGTTCGCATTCGGTCGGTTGGGTGAAAAATAAAGAACCGTGGGAATACGGCGACGAATTTACCAAAATAAACCGCGCCACGATTGAACTGCGTTATCAACTTTTACCTTATCTTTACACGCTTTTTTACCAACACGAAAAAACAGGAATGCCCGTGATGCGCCCGCTGTGGTTTGAATATCCGAACGATAAGCAAACTTATTTAATTGACGACGAATATCTGGTTGGCAAAGATATTTTGGTTGCGCCTGTTTTAAAAGAAGGACAAACCACGCGCGGAATTTATCTACCGAAAGGCGATGAATGGATGGATTGGTGGACGGGCGAACGCTTCGAAAGCGGAAAAATCCATTATTTGCAAACGCCGCTTGAGCGTGTGCCGATTTACGTCCGCGTCGGCGCGGTAATTCCAACGCAACCGACAATTCAACACACGGGCGAAATACCGAAAGTTGGTTTGACCTTAAACGTCATCACCGGAATTACGCCCGACAAAAACGAAACTTCGGAAGTTTTTCAGGATGCGGGCGAAGGTTACGGCTATCGAAAAAGCGATTGGCGCGAAATTAAAATCGAACACAAAAAAGGAATTTTGCGAATAAATCGCATCGGTAATTTTAACGGTCAGAGTATAAAATTTATCGAAGCCGTCGGCATTGCCCAAAAACCGCGCGAGATTCGCGTTGACGGTAAAGTGGTTGAAAATGTCGAGTTTGATGCAACACGAAAAAGACTCAGAATCGAAATTAGCGAAAATGCGCGGGAAATTATACTTGTTCCTTAACTACATTTTGTTTGTAAAAAAAATTGTCCAAAAATAAATGCAAATTATGCAAATAGTTTCAACAACAAAGTTATTCAAACTATTAGACCTCTTGCGAAATAAATTGGGTATTTGAAAACTTTTGATAAAGATGGCACAAATATCTTATTGGAGTAAATTTGATGAGATACGAAAAAGCAAAGGAGTTGAAGGAGCAAGATTTCAAGCGGTGGTGCGGAGTC
>JANOXW010000115.1:0-3888 GCA_031418635.1 Acidobacteriota bacterium | reverse complement strand
TCGGAAAATCCTTGGCGAGTTCGGCAAAAACAATCATCGCTTCGGCGTGTTTTCCCGCGCTTTGCAAAGCACGTCCACGAAGCCACAGCGCGTAATCTGCCAACTTGGTTTTTTGGCGAAAAACGTCCGCATTAAGAATGTTTGCCGCGCCGTCAAAATCGCTAGTTTCAAACCGAATCCGCGCCCGCAGAAGTTTTGCCAACGCGCCTGTTTTTGTTTTGGAAAACCGATTTTCGATTTCTAAAACAATATTTTCAGGTGGAAGTTTGCCATCTTTGGTCAATTGGCGCAAAGTCTTTAAAGCATCGTCTTCCGACATTTGCCGGACAAGTGCCGAACAACTTGTCGAAAACGGAACAAGCACGAAAGATAAAACAATTAGAAAATTTGTGATAAAAGAAAAGCGTAGATTTTTATAAAATAGCATTTTTAGGTTACTCCAAACTTTTGATGCGAAAGAATAAATGTGATTTGTCTTTACATATAAGCTAAAAATTCTTTTCAAACGGACGAATTTTATTATATGATAGCAGAGAAATTTTACTTTTTGGAGATTAGACAATGAAAAGAAGTTTTCTCACGATTGTTTTTATTCTGGTTTGTTCATCGGCGATTTTTGCTCAAAGCACGAATCCGACTCCAACCCCGAAACCGTCGGCGGATGACGATGTGGTAAAAATTTCTACCGCGTTGATTCAAGTTGACGTAACCGTTACCGATAGAAGCGGCAAAATCGTTACCGATTTGAAGCCTGAAGAGATCGAGATTTATGAAAATGGCGAAAGGCAAACTATTAGTAATTTCTCGTTTATTTCTTCAAGTAGTTTAACTACTCAACCACAACCAAAGCCGAGTCCAACCGACAAACTTGCTATCCCGATTCCGTCAACGCAAATCAAGCCGGAACAAGTAAGGCGCACTATTGCGCTCGTCGTGGACGATTTAACGCTTTCATTTGAAAGCACTTATTACGTTCAACGCGCTCTCAAAAAATTCGTCAACGAACAGATGCAAGACGGCGATTTGGTGGCAATTATCCGCACGGGCGGAGGCATAGGTGCGTTGCAACAATTTTCTTCCGACAAACGCCAACTGCTTGCCGCGATTGATAAAGTGCGTTGGAATCCGAGTGGAAACGGAAAAATCGGCGCGTTTTCCCCGATTGAAGCTACTCCACTTGAACAAGCAAAAGCAAACGGCGCAGACATCAGCGATGAGCAACTCGCCGCAGAAAAAAATTCTATTCAAGGCGCAAACGATTTTCGGGCAGATATTTTTGCCACCGGAACGCTTGGCGCAATCAATTATATTATTCGCGGGATGAAGGATTTGCCGGGACGAAAATCCGTTATGTTGCTTTCGGACGGTTTCAGATTATTTTCCAAAACGCCCGAAGGTTTTAGTGAGTCGTCCGGAATTTTGGAATCTTTGCGACAGTTGGTTGATTTAGCAAATCGCTCTTCAGTCGTCGTTTATACGATGGACGCGCGAGGTTTGCAAACTACGAGTTTTACCGCTCAGGATAATACCAACGGACTTTCTACTGACGCGATTCAGCAAAGACTGACAGATCGCCGTGATGAGCTTTTTGATACGCAAGATGGTCTTGCTTATTTAGCAAGAGAAACGGGCGGATTTCCAATAATCAACAACAACGATTTAAGCGGCGGTATTCGCAAAATACTTGATGACCAAAGTTATTATCTGATTGGTTACGCGCCTGAAGCTGACACTTTCGATCCGAAAAAGCGGCAGTTTAATAAACTTATCGTCAAAGTTAGTCGGAAAGATACAACGGTTCGTTATCGCAGCGGATTTTTTGGCGTGAGCAACGAACAAATCAAAAAACCGACTAATCGAACACCGTATCAACAAATCGCCGAGGCTTTGACTTCGCCTTTTGCGGTCAACGATATTTCCTTACGATTAAATACACTTTTTGGAAACGACGCGAAAAACGGCTCTTTTATACGCTCGGTGATGCACGTCAATACTAAAGATTTGACATTTACCGAAGAAGCTAACGGCAATAAAAAAGTGGTTTTTGATATTTTAGCCATTAGTTTTGGCGATAATGGCACACCGACTGACCAGATTTCCAAAACTTATACTTTAATCGTTTCGGCGGAAAAGTATCAAAAATTTGTCAATGAAGGATTTATCTACTACTTTGCATTTCCAATCAAAAAACCCGGTGCTTATCAAATGCGCGTGGCAATTCGGGATCACGCATCTGAAAAGGTTGGTTCGGCAAATCAATTTATCGAAATTCCGAATCTGAAAAAGAATCGTTTAACGCTTTCCAGCATTATCTTAAACAATTTGACTTACGCACAATGGAATAAACCACAGCAGACGACGCAGGCAACCACTGTGGCTGACAATGACGGTGAAGAAAGAACTCCGCTGGCTGACACCGCATTGCGAATCTTTAAACGCGGCACGGTTTTGCGTTATGGTTTTGAAATTTATAATGCCAAATCCGTCAACGGACAAATGCCACAATTGACGACGCAAGCGCGGGTTTTCCGCGACGGAAAATTGCTTTTTGAAGGTAAGCCGCAACCCGTTAATGTTTCAGGACAAACTAATCTGCAAATGGAATATGGAAGCGGCGCAATAAATTTAGGCAGTGAAATGGAAACAGGCGATTATATTCTGCAAGTTATCGTTACTGACAATTTAGCCAAAGATAAATATAAAATCACGACGCAATTCGTGCAATTTGAAATTCAATAATTTGCAAAAGTAGAAAGGCACAAATTCGGAATTATATCCGAACTTGTGCCTTTCTACTTTTGCTTTTGCTTAAACGGTTGCGCCCGGATAATCTTCGCCGAGTTTAGTTTCTTCGCCTTCCGCTAAAGTGCTGACTAATTCGTAATGAAAATAATCGAACTTGGCGGCAACCGGCGGTTGAACCCGTTTATCATACATCTCGCGTGAACGATCAATCGCCTCACGCAATCTTTCGTAAAGATCAGCTGAATCGCGTCCTTCTTTGACTTTTTGTTCATTATACAACTTGATTTCCGAAACCAAAAGACGCGCAAAACGTCGAGCGTCATTGTGCAAACGGCGTTCTTCTTCGCCAACTTCTATCGGTAGATCAACATTTCTGTCACTAAAACGGGTTTTGACCGGCGGCATTGCAACTGTTTCGCTAACCGTTTCTACCGGTTCAAATGTAGTATCCGCTTTGCCGTTTGGAGATTCGTATGAAAAAGATTTCTCTGCTTTATCAAACGAAAAACTTCCGGTTGTTTCAAATTGCGGCGTTTCTTCAAATCGGTTGGTCGGCGAATCATTAGTTTCAACTTGATAATCATTCACTGCCGGCGTGGAAAAACCAGTTTCAGAAACGGTTGATTCAACTTCTTCAACTTCTTCCTGAACTTCAGGTGTCGCTGATTGATTCCAAGAATATGTTTCTTCAATCGGTTGTTCGGCTCTGACTTCTTCTACTAAAGGCTCGTCCTCCGAAACCGGTTGCTTTATTTCAAAATCCTCGTCTTGAACTTCTTTATCTGAATATTGATAATCCGAATTAAAATCAGTCTGCGGTGATTCAATTTGAAAATCTGTTCGAGTCGAAAAACTATCTTCTTGAGCGATTGGTGGATAATCTTCTTCAGCCAATTCCTCAACTGTTTCTTCAACGGCTGATTCGGATGGAACGGAATGAACTTCTGCCTCAGACACAAATGGTTGAACATAGCTTTCCGGCTTATATTCTGTTTCAGAATCCTGTCCGCTAGGTTCTTCGACTTGTCTGTTTTCTTCGACGTAACCAGATGGTTGGCTGACAACTTGGCTTGGTTTGACAGTTTGCGACGAAGCTAAAACCTCAACCGTCAAACCCGCAAACCGAACCAAAGTTTCCAATGC
>JANOXW010000114.1:0-11818 GCA_031418635.1 Acidobacteriota bacterium | reverse complement strand
CGAGCAGTGATGGAATTGCGATTGCCGCAATAATTCCGATGATAATAACAACGACTAATAACTCAATTAATGAGAATCCTTTTTGATTTTTCATATTTTATCTCCTCTTTATTCTTTGAAATTCGATAGCAAACTAAACATATGCAAAACTTTCCAGTCATGCTTATGTTTCCGATTATTGAATTGGCACTCCTGCACCAACGGTAAAGACACCAGTTGCAGGAACGCAAGCGGCGGCACCGCCCGCTGCTGCATACTGATAAATAACTCCAGGTTCACTAACAGCAAAAGACCGAACCCCGGTAGTTCCTTGCGTGGTTGCCGTGGCAGCGGAGCAATAAATTTGTGAAGCGGCAGCCGTTCCACCAGTGAATGTATATCCACTTTTCATTCCTGAAGCTAGCGCAGCGTCAATTAATCCGGCTGTATTCAAAGCAGCTAAGTTGGTAGCGTAAGCTGTGCCGCCGCCGGTGGTTGCTTGGAAAGTAACTTGTGAACTGTGAATCGTTCTCAGCGACGCAATTGCCGACGCTTCATTCGCGGCGCGGCGTGATGCGAGCAGTGATGGAATTGCGATTGCCGCAATAATTCCGATGATAATAACAACGACTAATAACTCAATTAATGAGAATCCTTTTTGATTTTTCATATTTTTTCTAAGCTCCTGTTCTTTTTAATTTATTAGATTTACACACGAAAAAATTTGAGGGAAACATCTCTAGAAGCGTTCCATTCATTTCCTTATTACGTGATGTTGCCGACAATTGCAAACACCGTGCCGCAAAACGTAAGACGCGTCCGGCAATCGTTCAGGCATAATAGAATCAATCGTTTAAGTCATTTTTATAAATCGTATTGCCATTCGTGCCAAAACAAAAAAGTAAGACTTTCTCTCAGATAAGTTGAGAAAAAGTCTTACTTTTCTAGAAAAATTTGTCGTGGCGGACACAAGATTTACCCGACAAATCTATTTTCGCACATACAGATTTTCCGTGCAGTCGTTCCACACTTTCGTCGGACAGGTAAAAAGTTCGGGAGCCGCTTCGCGGGTCAACAATCCGATGGTGATGTAGCTTTCCGTCGTGCCGTGTGAAAGCTGTGTCCAGCCGAGTTTCTGACGGTTGCGCCAAACATAGCTGTAAGCGTCGCGTTCATTTCCGCCCTGCAAATGCCGCGCTTCGTGCAAAAGAATCATCGCTCGTTCGGTGTCGTCCTGCGCCCTTGTGTAAAAATCAGGATAAAGCGTTATCACCGCAAACGGAAAATTTGTCGCCGCAAAAGCATTCTCGTTCCTCGCCAGCGTGTTGAGCCAATTGCTTAAGCCGCGAAACGTCGTTAAATGCCGGAGCAGAAAAACTTCGCGGTCAAAGCCTTTTGTTTCGAGCAAGGCGATGGTTCGGTCAATCGTTTCGCGTTCATCATCTCTGAGCGGCGCGGAAGTTATCATCAGCGAACAATAAAAAATAGATAACACCGCGGCGGTAATAAATAAATAATGAAAAAAGATTTTGTAAAAAGAATTAATATTGCTTCGGGAAGCGCAGTTTTCGAACTTGCGATTTTGCCATCTTTGTAAAATAGTCATACGTTGCCGAACTTTTGAATTGGGATCGGGATTGAGATAAAAATACGCCGTGAAATTGGCATACTAATATAAACAATGTATAACATTTATCAAAAGAACACAACACTTATTTGATGTGATATTGAGGTATGGCTATGTATCAGTTATCAGTTATCATCCTTACCACTTACTCTTCTCTGACTTCTCAATTAATTTTCAGTTTTCTAATCTCGATTTTTCCTTGCATTTCGGCAGGCAAAATCAAGCGAAGCGAGTTTTCATTAATTTCAGTATTGACGATTTCAACTTGCAAATTTTCCGGGCGCAACGGATCTAAGATCGAGCGCACACCATACAACACAACGGTTGCCGTGCCGCTTTTAGTATTTGTTTTGACCGGGACTAAAAAGAGTCTTTCGATGCGCTTTTCACCGATTCTGAAAATGACATCGACCACTGTATCAATCAACGTCACCTTTGGATTGATTAGGTTTAGACCGACTTGTTGGGCGGTGAAATCAGCTTGATGATTTTCGAGATTTATCTTTTCGGTTGAAACGGAATCAAGCGATCTGATAAAACTCGATGGTCCACGCACCTTTATTTTGTTTGGCAAAACCGTTTCGCTATAAATCTCGAAACCGTCGGCAACGCTGCCTTCGGTATCGGCTTTGACGGCAATTTCGCGTTCTTCTACTTGTTCTAATTTAACAGCGATTTTATTTGGTTGGACTTCTTCGAGTTTGATGCCGGTCGGCAATTCGACATTGACATTTTCGGGCGAAATTTTGACGGTTCTATCGCCGGGTTGCGCGTCGGTCAAATCTAACGAAACGACCAAATCTTCGCGCTTGATTTGGTCAATTTTGCGTTTGTCGCCCGTAACAACCAAATCAACTTCCTGCACCGGCGAATTTGTAATTTCAATATCGTTTGAAACGCGCACGGCAAGCGAGATATTTCGCAACCTCTCTCGCGTCGGTGTGCGAAGTCCGGTTACGCCCAACCACAATGCAAACGTAATCGCCAACGCCAACGCCTTGACAACCCAATCATCCACAAACACGCGCCGAAATAAGCGACGAAAGGAAATTTGCCGTTGCTCTTTTTGCAAAAAATTTTCGGTTGAAAAAGTCATTTTAGTTTCAAGTTTCAGGTTTCAGGTTTCAAGTGTGTCTTCCGACCTGAAACTTGAAACCTGAAACTAACCGAGAGTTATTTCCGTTTCCGCCTCAGTCATTGTTTTGGTTTGTTCGCGCTTTTTTTGCACAATCGGCATATCCATCGCGTCGAGAAGCAAGTTGCGAAGCGCGGTCGTGTCTAAATTTCGTTTCAAAACACCGTTTTCGACAAAGGAAATCAAACCCGTTTCTTCCGAAACTATGACCGATATTGCATCCGAACCTTCGGTAATGCCGATAGCGGCACGATGGCGTGTGCCTAATTCGCGCGAGATACCCGGATTTTTGGTCAACGGCAAAAAGACAGAAGCCGACGCAATTCGTGTCCGTTGAATAATTACCGCGCCGTCGTGAAGCGGTGTTGACGGATTAAAAATAGTTACGAGCAAATCGTAACTAAGTTTGGCATCAATCTGAACGCCCGCGTCAATAAAATTTCGCAACCCAACATTGCGCTCAATCACAATCAACGCGCCGATTTTTTCTGAGGCAAGTGTCGTTGCCGCTAAAACAATCTCATCGTAAATGGTTTCGCCAAGTCCGCCGCGTTCACGCCGAAAGACCGGAACACGCAGACGATTGCCGAAATAAATCAACGCTTGGCGAATTTCCGATTGGAACAAAACGATAATCGCCACGCCGATATAAAGCACGGCGGAACGCAAAACAAATTCGAGTGTTGCCAAATCTTGCGCCACCGCCAACCAATAAAGCAACGCCAAAATAACCATCCCGACAACCGTCGGCACAGCCCGCGTGCCACGAAGGAGTTTCAGCACCACATACACAATGATAAAAACCAGCGCAATGTCAAAAACATTTCGCAAGGTGTTTATCGTTGGTATGTAATCGCTAAACTGCATTTTTATTTGGTTTCAGGTTCAAGGTTTCAGGTTCAAGATTAAACCTTGAACCTTATTTGACGAATCTTTTCCGAAAGATTGCTATTTATTAGAATATCACATCTAATTTCGGTTCGGCTTTTTCAAATTTTTCCGATGGAATTGATGATTGCAAAAATATCTTTCTGCTTTTTTGCAAATGCGTCAACTTTTGGAAGCCTTGATAGCTGACAAAGGTTGCACAGACCTTTAGTTTTTATCGCTAAACTTTCGATTTAATTTTCATATTTGCAAATTGTTTGCGAAAGCTATAAGCATCGAATAGTGTATAATCGGGTTGAGGTAAAATAAAATGCAGACAATCAGCGTCAGCGAGTTAGAACACAATTTAGGTTTTTATCTTGAAAAGGTCAAAGAAGGCGATGAAATTGTTGTCGAAGAGGAAAACGAAGTGATTGCCCGAATTTTGCCTGTCGATGCCAACAACGAAGAAGCGCGTCTAGTTGCCGAAGGTTTGATGCGTCTACCGAAAAAAGAATTGCCGGAAGATTTTTGGGAAATGGACGCGCCCGAAATTTCGCAGAAAAAAATTGTCAGAGCAATCCGCAGCGAACGCGATGAAGACTGAACAATCATTTTGGGATACAAGTGGAATTGTGCCGCTATGCTGTTTTCAGGCAAAAAGCCAAGAACTCCGTCAACTTCGCCGAAAATATGAAGTCGTCGCTTGGTGGGCGAGTTCGATTGAAGGGCAAAGCGCGTTGAAACGTCTTTTGCGCGAAAATGAAATTTCTCAAACAGCCCACGACGAAGCCGTTAAGCGTTTGCAAATCCAAAGCGAAACTTGGCGTGAAATTCTGCCAACCGAAAAAGTCCGCGAACTTGCCAAAAATTTAATCGAAACGCAAAACTTACGAACGCTTGACGCACTACAACTCGCTTCTGCTTTAGTTTGGTGTTTTGAAAAACCGAAAGGTAGAATTTTTGTTTGTTGTGATGACAAACTTTCCGAAGCAGCAAAGAAAATCGGCTTTATAGTTTTGCCGAAATAAAAGTAATAAGAAAAGGTCATAATGAAAAGATTAAGTTTTTTGATTTTATTTGTTTTGTTAATGCTAGCAAATGTCTATTCACAAACCAATTGCAGTAAAGAACAGAAGCAACGTGCAAAGGAAATAGTTGAAAAAATTACAACTCCAAATTATCTCAAATTTGAGATAGAAAAAGAACTTTTTGGAGATTGTATTCATCATCAGTGGATGGACACAATGCAAAAATTGGATATTAAGCAGGTGGTCGCTGTTGTTGCATTTACTTGGAGTGATGGGCTGAAAAAATTTAAAATCAACAAAATTACCTTTGCCAAAGATTACTTCTCAACACCAATTAAAGACAAAAAAATACTAAAATCAATTAAGGAAAGCGGGCTTAAAGAAGAGATGTCCAAAGCATTTGCAGATAGAACAAATCTAATAATTTCTGCATTTAAGAATGAACTAATCAAAAAAAACTCAAATAAAATTAAAGGAATACTCTATTTGTCATTGTTGGATAATGAAACGCTTCCGCTTATGCTTACTACGTCTGATATAGAGATTTTCTAAACTTTATGTATCAATCAATCCATTTCAACGCCAAGCCACGCGCCGTAACTAATGCTTCAAAGCCGGAAGTTTTGGAGAAATTAAAACAAATCGTCGGCGCGGAAAATGTTTTAGTGGAACCTGAAAAGATTGAGCCTTACGGCGCGGATGCCGTGAAAGAGAAGTTTCCGCCGGAAGCGGTTGTGTTTCCTAAAAGCACGGCGCAGATGGTTGAGATTCTCAAACTCGCTAACGAATATTTGTTTCCCGTAACAGCGCGTGGCGGCGGCGTTGGTTACACGGGCGGCGCGGTGCCGGTTGATGGTGGAATTGTGATTGGCACGGACAGGATGAGCAAAATTATTGAGATTTCCGCCGATGATTTGTATGTCATTTGCCAACCCGGACTGACTACTTTTGATTTGCAACAAGCGGTTGAAAAACACGGATTGTTGTTTCCGCCTGATCCGGCGAGTTATAAAAATTCTTTTATCGGTGGTAACATCGCCGAAAACGCGGGCGGAATGCGAACGCCGAAATACGGCGTGACGAAGCATTCGGTGTTGGGTTTGGAAGTCGTAACGGCGACGGGCGAAATCATTCGCACGGGCGGCAAAACCGTCAAAAATGTCGTCGGTTTCGATTTGACGGGTTTGATGTGCGGTTCAGAAGGAATGTTAGGAATTATCACCGAAGCGACTCTGAAATTATTGCCGATGCCCGAAGCGACGGCGACGGTTCGCGCTTCGTTCAAATCAATGGAAGCGGCGTGCAAAGTGTTGATAAAATTCACGCCAGAAGGCTTGCTGCCGATGGCGATGGAAGTCGTTGACCGCAACTGCATCAGCGCAATCGAGCAGAATTTCGCGTTCGGATTATCGAAAGATGCCAACGCGATTTTGATCGTCGCCGTTGACGGTTCAGCCGAAGAAGTCGAACGCAACGCGCAAATGGTCGAACGAATTTTGCAGAAAAACGGCGGCTTCGACACTTTGCGTTCGCGCACCAAAGAAGAAGAAAACAAACTCTGGGACGTGCGCCGCGCCATTTCGCCGAGTTTGATGAGATACGGCACGCTCAAACTCAACGAAGATGTCGTCGTCCCGCGCTCGAAAGTCCCCGAACTAATCGCCAAAATCGAAGACATCGGACGCAAATACAACACCTTCGTCGCCAACTTCGGACACGCCGGCGACGGCAACATCCACGTCAATTTTATGTGCGACCGCGACAACCCCGAATCCATCGCCCGCGCTCGCCAATGTGTTGCAGAGACCTTTCAATTATCCGTTGATCTCGGCGGCTCGATCTCCGGCGAACACGGAATCGGCTACGTCAAAGCCCAATATTTAAATATGGCTATTGACGCGCCGACGCTTTCGGTGATGAAAGGCATCAAAAAAGTCTTCGACCCGAACGGCATTTTGAATCCGGGCAAAATGTTTGTATAGTTCAAACCGTATGAAATTCAACGACTTAGACCTTACGGACTGGAAAGATTGCGGTATTGAAACCGATTCGCTGTGGCTAATTAAGGAGCGCGACAAAAGCGGCAAGCACGAGAATTTTTATCACGGAAATTTTGTTCCGCAGATTCCCAATCAATTAATCAGACGTTTCACGAAAAAAGGCGAAACGGTTTTCGAGCCGTTTATGGGAAGCGGAACGACGCTTTTCGAGTGTGAAAATTTGGGCAGAAAATACGTCGGTTTTGATATAAATCCGACGATTGTTGATTACGTTCAAGGGAAAGTTTCGGCTGAAAGCTGCTACTTTATTAAAGAATGTAACTCGCTCGACGTTCAAAAAGTTGACGATAGTTTTGTAAAAGCCTTTGATAAATTGTCCGCGAAAAGTGTGCAGTTCATTCTGATGCACCCGCCGTATTTGGACATCGTAAAATTTACCGACGACGCAGACGATTTATCAAACCTCTCCAATCTCAAAGATTTTATCGGCAAGTTCAGAATCGTTTGCGAAAATTCGCTGAAATATCTCGACAAAAACAGATATTTCGCCATCGTCGTCGGCGACGTTTACAAAAACGGTGAAGTTTTGCCTTTGGCGTTTTACTGTCTGGATATGATAAAGCGGAGTTTTGCGGCGAAGTTAAAAGGCATTATCATTAAAAATATCGAAGGCAATCGCGGGAAAATCGGGCAAAATAACATCTGGAAATATCGCGCTTTGAACAGCGACTATTTTATTTTCAAACACGAGTATATTTTTGTTTTCAAAAAAGAGTTTTAGATATGAATCCCTTCAAACCAAATACAACTTCACACAACGATTACGAGGTAATGAAAGATTTACACGCGCATTGCACACGCTGTGAGTTGAAATCGAGTCAGGCGAAAACGTGGCAGACTTGGCGCGATGCTCACGGAATACAGTTTGCGGAAACTTCGCCCGAAAGCGGCAGATATGACATCAGAAAAAGATGTGAAAACTGCGATAAAACAACCGTTCACAGACAACTGGCGACGCTTGAGCAAAATATAAACACCAGCGCACGAGCCGGGATTTCAGCAAAATTAGCGATGCGAATCAAAATTTTATTGAAATACGAAGAAGCGTTTTGGTTAAGACAACTAGCTGGAAACTTGCTCGAAGTTGACCATAAATTTCCACAAATTCGTTGGAATATTGATGAAGAAGACAACGAAAATTCGACCGACGAAGAGTTAATTGCCAAATTTATTTTATTGACGCGAAGCAACAATCTTTTAAAATCAAGAAACTGCGAACGATGCGTCAAAACAAATAAACGCGGAAATTTTCCCGGAATTTACTTTTGGTATGAAGGCGATGAAAATTGGAGAACAGAACCGCACGACGAACAAGGCTGTGTCGGATGTTTTTGGTATGATCCGTATAAATGGCGTGAAGAGTTAAACAAAATTGCCAGTAATTCACAGAATACTTAAAGATTATTCATAATAAACTTGGTTTAATCATAAAATTCATTTAAGATGCCAACAGTAAATAAAGCGAAAGTCATCGAATTAATGGCGAAAAAAGAAATTGTAACTTTTAAGGAGCTGGCGGAAGCGTTGGGGATTTCGACGACGCAACTTTCCAATATTCTGTCCGAAAAGTTCGAGCCGATTAAAAGTAATATCGTTGAATTAGCTGAATTTCTCGAAGTCAGTCCGATTGAATTGATTAAGGAAAATAATAAAAAATGAATAAAATGGACAAACGAATTTTTAGACCGGAATGTGAAAATATTTTTGAGTTTGGTTTTATGGATGACTTTACTACCGTCGAACTTGCTAAAGAAGAATACGGAATACATATATCGAAACTCAAACATGAGAACGATTTTTATTGTTTCAGTGAGAAAAAAACTTATTCGACTGAAGATTTATACAAGAAATTTAATATTGAAGTTCTTGAAAATACTGATAACAAAAAATGAATTACATCGGTTCAAAACATAAACTTTCAAAATTTATCAAATCCGAAATCGAAAAGGTTGTCGAACAGATGAAAGATAAAGTTTTTTGCGATTTGTTTGCGGGAACAGGCGCGATTGGACGAGCGTTTAAAACTGAATCGAAGAAAATAATTGCCAACGATGTCGAATTTTACAGTTACGTTTTGAATCAAAACTATATCGGCAATCACGAAAAGCTGAAATATCAGCCTTATGTTGACGAGTTAAACGAAACAAAAGGTATCGAAGGTTTTGTTTATAGAAATTATTGTCTAAGCGGCGGAAACGACAAAAGACAATATTTCAGCGACGAAAACGGCAAAAGAATTGACGGCATTCGGCAGAAAATCGAGAAGTGGAAAACTAAACGTGAAATAAACGAAAATCAGTATTATTTTTTGCTTGCGAGTTTGCTTGAAAACGCCGATGCAGTAGCAAATACGGCGAGCGTTTACGGCGCATATCTGAAACATCTGAAAAAATCGGCACAGAGAAATTTATTTATCAAACCCGCGTTATTTGAAATTAACGACCACGAACACGAAGTTTATAACGAAGATGCCAACACGCTAATCAAAAGAATCGAAGGCGATGTTTTATATCTTGATCCGCCTTATAATGCCAGAGAATACGGCGCGAATTATCATTTGCTGAATACAATCGCGCTCTACGATGATTTTGTTCCGAAAGGCAAAACCGGACTGCGCGAATATAGTCGTTCGCTTTACTGCAAAAAAAGAGAAGTCGGAAAAACTTTCGACGATTTAATCAAAAATGCTGATTTCAAATATATATTTTTGAGTTACAACAACGAAGGTCTAATGACTAAAAACGAAGTTGAAACGAAGATGAAAAAATACGGCAGATATGATTTAGCCACCATCGAATATCAAAGATTTAAAGCCGACAAGACAGAAAATCGAAATCATCTAGCCGTAGGAACAATGGAATATCTTCATATTTTGGAAAAAAAATAATTTGCCTGAATTCATTCGATACCAAAATAATAAAACCCAAAATTTACCGGCAGATGTGACTGGTTTAGATTTTTAGCAAAAAATTTGACGCGAGAAAATCGTAATGCGAGTTGAAAATTCTGTGATAAAATCTCAAATGTTATGGCGAATGATTTAGCACAAATTGCGGCAGAAAAGATGCAGTTTTTGCCGATTGAAGAGCAGCAAAAGGTGGTCGAGTTTGTTCAGACATTAGGTAAAAAAAAAGAAAAAGTTTATTGGAGAAAACTCAAGACAGAGTAAGCAAATTATCGGATGAAACGCTGGAAAAACTTCCCGTTGACGGTGCGGAAAATGTTGACCATTATTTGTATGGTTCGCCTAAAAGAAAATGACCGATAATAAGGTTTTTGCCGACACATTTTATTTCGGTTGCCGTATTAAATACCAAAGATTCTTCACATTTTGACGCGGTTGAAACTCGTTAGCTACTTGGCGAAAGTATCGTTGTAACAACCGAAACCGTTTTAATCGAAGTCCTCAATTATTTTGCCGAATACGGCGCATTCACAAGAAAATCGGCGGCTGATGCGGTTCGGACAATTATTAAAGATAATACGTTTCGCACTTGTCCGACATTTTTCTCGAAGCACTCGATTTTTACGAAAAGCGTTTGGACAAAGGCTACAGTTTGACCGATTGCGTTTCGATGCTGACGATGAAAACTCTCAACATTCGAGAAATTCTCACGCACGATAATCATTTTGAGCAGGAAGATTTTACTGTTTTGCTTTAACTAAATTCTAATCTCGAAATGGTGAAAAGCATCAAAAAGTCTTCGACCCGAACGGCATTTTGAATCCGGGCAAGATGTTTGTTTAGATTTTATCGAGTCTTTCTATACTCTTTGATGTTATTTAGATTTTGCCCAAAATACTCGCGCATCTTTTCGCTTGCAAACGGAAAAAGCGTTTTGTGAACAAAATTAATCGGCGTAGTTGTGCCTTTGTCGAGAAGAATTGCCTTCATTGCAAAGATTCAACCGCTAAATACGCTAAAAATTTGTATATTATTTTCGCGTATTTTGTGTATCTCGCGGTTTAAATCATCTGTGGAATATAAGAAACGCCGAAGCAAAGCGGTTGATAATTCGCGTCCGCGCCACTTTTGGTATAAAAAGGTGTCCAACCTGAAATGTCTTGAAAAAGTCGAATAGCGCGAACCGTTTTGTCGCCGCAGAGATTAAACCAATGCTTAGTTCCACGCGGAACGCGAATCAAATCGCCTGCTTCCATTTCGATGGAAACAACGTCCGCATCAGTCGGCGCAATGTGAAAAAGTCCGTGTCCTTTGACGATAAACCGCACTTCGTCCTCGTCGTGCCAATGCTCTTTGTTAAATTTGTCGAGCATCGCATCCAAATTCGGAGTCGTCGGCACGATATTTATAACATCCGCCGTAACGTAGCCGCCTTTTGTTTTCAAACGCTCGATTTCAGTTGCATATATTTCTAAAATCTCCGCTTCGGAAGCGTCAGGCGAAACTTCACGATTCGCTTCCCAACGCTCATAATCAATGCCGATTGACGCGAGATATTTTGTAATTTCGTCCGCGTTTCTAAGCGTTAAGTTTTTATCGGGAACATTTACTATCGCCATAGTTTAAGGAAAGAAATTTGGTGGAGGCGGCGACTAACGAACAGTAAGCCGAATCCGTTTATTTACAATTATTTACAGACTGTTAAAAAATACCTTGACCACTTTTTGACCACTTGCGTTTTAGAAACGGAATAATTTCTTGATTTTTTTGCTAAATTCTTGCTGATTTATTACGCCGTTTTTTACCGCTTCAAACATATTTTCAAGTTCTAAATCGTAGTCTATCTTATCTCTTTTTCTAACCGCTTCACGCAACCTTTCGTTTGAAGTATGAACATAAGTTGATGTCTGCGAAATGTTGGCGTGTCCGAGAAGTTCACGGGCGGTTTCAATATCCGTTTCGCGCATAATATCAGTTCCGAAATTATGCCTCAAATCGTGGCTGACGAATCCGCCATCGGTAAATCTGCCATAAGCAATTTTCAAATCTTTGCAGATATTTGTCAATGTCCGATAATTTGACTCAATCGGTTTGCCGTTTGGAGTGAAAATATATTCAGAATCTTTTTGCAGTTCGCGGCGTTGGTTAATAATCTCAATTGCCCGTTTGCCCAAAGGAAACAATTTTGTAAAGGTGTCGGTTTTCCACCGTTTG
>JANOXW010000113.1:0-1774 GCA_031418635.1 Acidobacteriota bacterium | reverse complement strand
TACGGAGGATAATAAATTTTGCGTCAATTATTTTTAGGTTTATTTTTTATTACAAGTCTTATTTTTTCTTTTGCCTGTCGAACTCGAAGCAACGAATTTGTTACAGTTGCGCTTCCTGAAAAATTTTCAACTTTGGACACGCTGACAACGACGGCTTCCGACGCGGCGGCGGAACGAGTGCGCTCATTGATGTTTAATGCACTGGTCAGAAAAAACGAAAAATTTGAATATGTCGGCGAATTAGCACAAGAAATAAAACCTTCTGAAGACGGCAAAGTTATTACCTTTGTTTTGCGCGACGGCGTGAAATTTCACAACGGCAAAGAGTTTACCTCGGCGGATGTCAAATATACCTTCGACGAACTTTTCAAAAGCAACGGTTTCAAATCAGGCGCGTTTTTTGACACGGTTGATGAAAAAAAAGTTCCGCATATCGTTTCGCTTGAAACGCCCGACGCAAAAACCGTCGTTGTTACATTAAATCGCGCATCTTTGCAAAACCAGCTTTTGTCAAATTTTGTTGCCATTCCGATAATTCCTGAAGGAACTGTTGCACAACAAAGCACGTCGCCCGTCGGTTCAGGTCCGTTTAAGTTTGTCAGTTTTGACCAATCACAAAATATCGTCGAACTTGCCGCGCATACCGATTATTGGGAAAGCGCACCGAAAGTCGCCAAACTTCGCCTCAAAACTGTTACCGATGCTAATTCTCTGCAAGCCGAATTACAAAGCGGCGGTGCTGATATGGCACCACTTCCAAACAATCTTTCGCCCGACACGCTCAACTCTCTGGGAAAAAATCCGAATTTAAAAGTTGAACAATTTAAAGGTTCGAATATTGATTATCTCGGTTTTAATACGCAGTCTGCGCCGCTTGATAAAGTGAAACTTCGACAGGCAATTGGCTATGCGATTGACCGCGAAAAAATTATAAAAGAATTACTGTTCGGTCAGGCGGTTATTGCCCATTCGATTTTGCCGGAAGAATCTTGGGCTTACAATGCCGGGACAAAATACAGCTTTGACCAAGCCCGCGCCAAACAACTCATTCAAGAATCCGGCTATAAAAATGAACCGATAAAATTCAAATTTAGCGCGGGCAATAATGCGGTTAGTCAATACGCGCAAGTTATTCAAAATGCGCTCAAAGAAGTCGGGATAAATGTCGAAATCGAACCTTTGGAAGGAAATGTCGTCCGCCAACAACTTGCGCTTGGACAATTTCAAATGAACACTGGCAGATGGATCGGCGGCAATCAAGACCCGATTTTTTTGAAAGATTTGTTTTCCACCGGCGCAATTCCGGGCGACAAAGTGAAATGTTGTAATCGCAGTCGTTACAGCAACCCCGAATTTGACAAACTTGTCGAACAAGCCGTCAATGCCCCAAACCGCGAAACTGCCAAAGAATTATATTTCAAAGCACAAGAAATAGTCAGCAATGATTTACCGCTGTTTCCGCTGTGGTATCCGGCAAATATCGTCGTCGCCAACAAACGCATCGAAAACATCAAAGTCGGTGCCAGCGGCGATTGGAGTTTTATAAAGGATATTACGGTTGGAAACGGTCAGTAATCAGTTGTTAACTAGTCAATTTTATCAGTTTCACAGCGCAACAATTATTCCAGAAATATATTAGACCTCTTGCGAAATAAATTGGGTATTTGAAAACTTTTGATAAAGATGGCACAAATATCTTATTGGAGTAAATTTGATGAGATACGAAAAAGCAAAGGAGTTGAAGGAGCAAGATTTCAAGCGGTGGTGCGGAGTC
>JANOXW010000112.1:0-9882 GCA_031418635.1 Acidobacteriota bacterium | reverse complement strand
AGTGTCTTGTTCGGCGGGAACATATATCAGAACTTTGGCGCAGGACATTGGTAGAAAACTCGGCACGGAAGCACATCTTGGCGAATTGCGAAGAACCAAAGCGGGCAAATTCGACATCGAGAAAGCCGTAACTTTGGAAGAGTTGGAACAAATTGTCGTGGCGGAAAAACTAGGCGAAATTTTAATTTCGATGAACGATGCCGTTTCGCATCTGCCCGAAATCAGCCTTTCGGCGGAAGAAATAAGCAAAACGAAAAATGGTATCAAATTAAATGTAGATGCAACCGAAATTGCCGACAACGAGTTTTGCCGAATGACCGACAAAGATGCAAATTTAATCGCTGTCGGAATTTACAATAAAGCGGAAAAAAATATTCAACCGAAATTTGTTTTAGTGTAAAATGTTTGGCAAGAGGAAAACGAATGAAGAAAAGATATTTAGTTGCAGGAACAGCGACGGGCGCAATCGGTGGTTTGATTGCTTGGAAATTTTTGACGCGGAAGGGCGAGGTTAATTGGAAAGATTTTGCCGAAAAGATGCACCACGCGGAAAATTCGCATTTTGTCGAAGTTGACGGCGCAACCGTTCATTATCAGAGGTTTGGCGATATAAGCAATCCGACATTGATTTTGATTCACGGCTACACGGCTTCGACGTATATTTGGAAAACTGCCGCGCCGATGCTTGCCGATAATGGTTTTCACGTTATCGCGGTTGATTTGCTCGGTTTTGGTTATTCGGATAAACCCGCGTGGTTTGATTATACAATTACTTCGCAAGCGCGGGTAATTGAGCGTTTGATGGACAGATTAGGCATCGGACGCGCTACGATTATTGGTAGTTCTTATGGCGGCGCGGTGGCGGCGACGATTACGCTCGATTATCCCGAAAGAGTCGAAAAACTCGTGTTGGTCAGCGCGGTTTCAAACGACGAAGCCAAAGAATATCCGCTACTAAAACTCGCGGCGATTCCGGGTTTGGGCGAACTTCTGACACCTTTTGTATCGGATTCAAAAGCGTTTCTCAAACTTCGAATGCAAGGCACGATTGCGCCGGCAAACCATCATTTAATCACGCAAGAAAGAATCGAAGCGGTTCATCGCCCGTTGAATGCGGCGGACGGACATAATTCACTGTTGCAAACGGTGCGAAATTGGGACGCTTGCCGGATTGAAGAAGACGCAAATTTAATAAATCAACCGACGCTCATTATTTGGGGCGAACAAGATGCGGTGATTGGGATTCACAATGGCGAAAAACTTCATCAGGAAATCTTAAACTCGCGTTTTGTCGTGCTAAAAAATTGCGGACATGTTCCGCACGAAGAAAAGCCCGAACAATTTGTCGAACTCGTTACCGAGTTTTGCCGCAATAAAAAAGGCAGAGTTGAGATTGAATAAAAATGTCAAAATAATTTACGGCTGAACTTCGAGTTGCACATTTATCAGATTTACCGAATTGCCGCCGACCATAATTTGAAACATTCCCGGCTCGACAACGCGCTTCATTTCACGGTTATAGAAGGCTAATTTTGACGGCGTTAGCTTGAAAGTTATTTGTTTGGTTTCGTTCGGTTCAAGACTAATTCGGGTAAAATCTTTAAGTTCTTTAATCGGGCGCGTAACGGAACTGACTTCATCGCGGATATACATCTGCGCGATTTCATCACCGCGCACTTTGCCCGTATTTTTCACTTCAACCGTAACTGTTGTTTCTTTGTCCGAAGAGATTTTCGGTTTGGTGATTTTCACATTTGAATAAGTAAAAGTGGTGTAACTTAAACCGAATCCGAACGGGAAAAGAGGTTCGGTCGTCGAAAATAAATAACCGCGCCGTGCCGTCGGTTTGCGGTTGTAATAAATCGGTAATTGTCCGGCAGAGCGAGGAAAAGTAACGGCTAGTTTTCCGCCCGGATTGTAGTCGCCGAACAGCACATCTGCCGCCGCTGTGCCGGTTTCTTCACCAAGATAAAAGCCTTCCAAAATTGCCGGAACATTTTCGGCGACGTAGTTTATCGCCAAAGGTCCCGAATTGATTAGAAAAACAACGACGGGTTTTCCTGTTTTGAGCATTGCTTCGACAAGTTCATCCTGTCGCCCGACCAATCCGAGTGAATCACGGTCGCCGAGATGATTTTCCGCCCAACCTTCTTTATTTGTGTCTTCGTTGCCGCCGAGAACCAAAATTACGGCATCGGAATTTTGGGCAATTTTGACGGCTTCGTCAATTAATTTTTGATCACTCGCCGCATCGTTTAAGGTTGCCGTGTCGCCAAACCAATTGCCGCCTTCTTTGGTAATTTTCACACCTTCCGCGTAATTGACTTTGACAGAATTTCCGAGTTTATTTTTCACGCCGTCCAAAATACTGACCGTGCGCGGCGGTTTCGGATCGGTGTAGCCGCCGAGATGAGCGCGATTCGCGTTTGGTCCGATGACGGCAACAGATTTTAATTTGGTGCGGTCAAGCGGCAAAATATTCTTTTCATTTTTCAGCAAAACTATCGAACGCCGCGCCGCTTCCGCCGCTAAATTGCGGTCTTCAGGCGTGTCGGTCAATCGCGCCGCTTTGTCCGGGTCAACGTATGGATTTTCAAAAAGTCCGAGTTGGAATTTTTGATAAAGAATTCTCGAAACAGCTTGATTGATTAGGCTTTCAGGAATTTTTCCGGCTTTCACTTGTTCGACAAGAGTTTTATTGACATCAGGATCAGGTAATTCTATGTCGAGTCCGGCTTCAAGCGATTGTTTAGCAGCGTCGGCTTTATCGGTAGCGACTTTGTGGCGGGCGAAAAGTTCGGTCATCGCGTAATAATCCGAAACGACTGTTCCTTGAAACTTCCATTCGCCACGCAAAACGGTGTCGAGCATCCATTTGTTGGCGTGAACCGGAACGCCGTCAATTTCGTGATAAGCCGGCATTATGCTGAAAATATTTGCCTCTTTGACAGCCGCCTCAAAAGTTTGAAAATGCGTTTCGCGCAACAGTCTTTCCGACAAATTAACCGGCGCGATATTGTTTCCGCCTTCGGGTTGTCCGTGTCCGGCGAAATGTTTGGCGGTGGCGATAACGTGATTTTCATCAATCTTCGGATTTTGATAAGTCGCATTTCCTTGCAAGGCTTTGACTAGGGAAACGAGCATTCTCGACGCTAAATATGGGTCTTCGCCGTAAGTTTCTTCGGTTCGTCCCCAACGCGGATCACGCGCCAAATCCATATTCGGACCTAAAACGTGATGCGTTCCGCGAAGACGCGAATGTAATGCGCCGACCGTGAAAACGCGCGAAATCAAATGCGTGTCCCAACTCGAAGCGAGTGCCAGCGGCGTTGGAAAAACCGTGCTTCCCGAAGCCATATTGCCGTGCAAAATTTCATCATGAAAAACGACCGGAATTTGTAGGCGCGTATTTTCAATCACCCATTTTTGCACGGCATTGGCATATTCAGCCGAACCCTTCGCGTCTTTGCCCTCGCGTTGCCGCGCAAATTGTCCGATGCCAAACGGCATTTTTTGTTTGGCAAGCGTGGGTGAAAAATCGCCGCCAAACGGCAAATCTGACTTAGCAATTTTGCGGTTGTCGTTCGGTTTTTCCATCCACAGACACATCATCTGCGCGACCTTTTCTTCCAAAGTCATTCGCGCCAATAAATCTTTCACGCGCTCGTCAATCGAAAGTTGTGGGTTTTTATATGGAGATTTATCATTCTGCGCCTGAACACGAATGTTTAGCGGTGTAAAAGATAAAATTAAAATTGATGCCAAAGCCAGCCTAAACAATGTTTTTCGGTTAATTTTCATAATTTCACCTATCCGTTCGGGGCAATGAATAAAAGAACTATTTCAAGTTTTCAGTTTCAGAAATATGATGTGCGTAAAAAGATTCCAGCGGTTGATTCAAATGAAATTTATAATATAATGCTTTTGTCCAGTCAGGCAACTAAGTCTGAAAAATTTATGAAAATTTTTCAGGATAAGTGTGTGAAAATTCTTGCACTTGCTCCGAAAACATTATCTTTCATTCTTAAAAGAATAATATTCGACAAAATATCTAATTATGAAATCTATAATTTCCCTTTTAATTTTAACAACGTGCCTTTTAGGTTTGTTGAGCAATGCAGTTCAGGCTCAACAAGCAACCGCCACTTTGACAGGTGAAGTTTCTGATCAAAACGGTGCGGTAATTCCGGGCGCGACCGTTACAGCGACAAACAAAGCGACGAATCTTTCGCGCACGGCTTCGACGAATGACGAAGGCGTTTATGTGATTTCGAGTTTGTCGGTTGGCGAATATAACGTGGAATTTAAAGCCGATAATTTTAAGAAAACGATTTACGAAAAAGTCATTTTAACCATCGGGCAAACGGTAACTTCCGACGCATCGTTGGCAGTCGGCGTAACCAGTGTTACGCTCGATGAATATTTCGGCACTACCCCTTTAGTTGACACGCAAACTTCAAAAGTTGATTCCGTAATTGACTCGAAAGAAATCGAAAATCTTCCGCTTAACGGACGCAATTTTCTCGAACTCGCGCTGCTTGTTCCCGGCAATGCGCCCGCGCCGAATTTTGATCCGACGAAGACGAATACGGTCGTGATTTCTTCCGCCGGACAACTTGGGCGCGGCGGCAATGTGATGATTGACGGCACGGACAATAACGATGATGTAGTCGGCGGTTCGTTGATAAATATCTCGCAGGATGCCGTGCAAGAATTTCAGATTGCGACCAATCGTTTTTCGGCGGAATACGGACGTTCGGCTTCGTCGGTGATAAATGTTGTAACGAAAAGCGGAACAAATTCGGTGCGTGGTTCGGTTTCGTTCTTTGAACGCGATAAGAGTTTGCAAGGTTTGCCCGCGACATTTGACCGTAGCAATCCGACCGCGCCGTTCGACCGTCAGCAGTATTCGTTCACACTCGGTGCGCCGATTGTCAAAGATAAACTTTTCGCGTTCGGCGCGTTTGAATATCGCAATCAAGACGGCGCGGCTCTAGTCGGCATCCGTGACGTGCCGAACCGGAGAATCACACGAGGTTTTGCAATCGCGCCGTTGGATGACGCGCTGTTTAATTCTCGCGTTGATTACAACGCAAATAATAAAAACAATTTCAATTTTCGCTATTCGTTTGAAGACGTGAACGCAACCGATTCGAGCAAACTCGACCGCGCGCTCGGTTCGGCTTCTTATTTGCAAAATTTGCAAAATCGTTTTCACTCGTTTCAATCGGCGTGGACGAACATTTTATCGTCGAACGCGGTCAACAATTTCAGTTTCAGTGTTAATGATTTTGACAATACGACCAATCCGACACAGCAGGGAATTCAATTTACATTTCCGAATATTCTCGACGGTTCGAGTTTTCGTGTTCCTCAAGGCACAAAGCAAAATCGTCTGCAATTTGCCGATACTTTTAGTGTTTTTGCCGGAAATCATTTGTTAAAATTCGGGGGTGAATTTCAGCGCGTAAATTCGGATTTATCTTTAGGCGTTTTTCGACAAGGCAGAATCGAATTCGTGCAAGATTTTGCAGATTTTGATCGCAACAACGATGGGCAAATCAACGACAACGATTTACTTTTCGCCGTTACCTTGAGAAGTCAGTTTCCTGACCGCGATTTGAATTTGCCGGACGTAAATAACAATTATTTTGCCTTTTTCGCACAGGACGATTGGCGGGTGAACAAAAATTTGACGCTGAATCTCGGTTTGCGTTACGAAGCCGACACGAATGTAAAAAACAATTCGGGTTATTCAACCATCAATCCACTCGTTGCTTCGTTTTATCGCGGAAATCGCCAAACTGACTATAATAATTTCGCGCCGCGCCTAGGTTTTAATTATGCGACTGATTCGGGCAAATTCAGCATTCACGGCGGTTATGGAATTTATTACGACCGCGTAACTTTAGAACTTATTACGCTTGAACGAGGACTTGACGGACGCGCCCTGCCGATAGCAGTTCGCGCCGGCAATGCGTTGACTGCGCCTGACGGACAGCCGATTTTTCTCGACCAAAATGGCAGATTTTTTCCGTTTGCGCCAACCGTGCGAAATCCTTTTTCAGGATTTATTTTGCCGGGCGCGGGCGCGTCGGGAATCAACATTATTGACAACGATTTGCAGAATCCGATAATTCAGCAGTCGAACTTAGGTTTGCAATATGAATTTGCCCGCAATTTCGTTGTCCGCGCCGATTATCTACACAATTTCGGCACACATTTTATCATCGGACGCACGGTCGGCACGGTCAATAATCCGGTGGTTGGCGGACTCGACCGCGTAGTTAATCTCGAATCTAGTGTGAATTTCAAATACGACGGTTTGCTTTTGAGCGTTGACAAACGCTTTGCCAATCGCTTCGGTTTTCGCGCCGCTTACACCTTATCGAAAGCGTTCAATTTTGCCAACGACGACCAAATTCCATTTTCAAACGGTCCGATAAATTCAAATAATCTGCAACTCGAATACGGTCCGACACCTAACGATCAACGCCATCGTTTCACGGCGGCGGGAACAATCGAACTGCCTTACGGTTTTCAACTTTCACCGATTTTAACAATTGCTTCCGGTGTTCCGATGGACATTCTCTTGCCCGACGGTTCATCGAGAATTCCGCAATTGCAACGCAACGCGGGCGGCAGACTTTTCAAAAATGTGAGCCAATTAAACGCTTTTTTAACACAATACAATGCTTCGCGTCCCGTTAATCAGCGATTACCATTAGCACCTGCCAATGCAAGATTTAATGATGATTTCAGTTCGCTAGACTTGCGGTTGGCGAAAGTTTGGACTTTCAAGGAAAGATTCAGGTTAGAGCCGATTGTCGAGGTTTTTAATCTTTTCAACACGACAAATATTTTGGGCGTTTCCAACACTAACTATTCGGGTTTCGGCAATGTTCTCGGAACACAAACTTTCGGTCAACCGTTGACAACAGCAGGCGGAGTTTTCGGCTCAGGCGGCGCACGGGCATTTCAAATCGCCGGACGATTCACGTTCTAACGGAAAATGGATAATTTAAGAGCCTTTTTATTATCTATTATTCGTTTTCCATTTTCCATATTTAATCTATGCAGTTAAAAAGACAATTCGGATTGTGGACAGCAGTGGCTTTGATAGTTGGTCAGGTCATCGCTGTCGGCATTTTTCTGACTCCGGCGGGAATGGCAAAATCAGTCGGTTCACCGTTTTGGCTTTTAATAATTTGGCTTTTAATTGGTTTGATGACGTTAAGCGGTGCGTTGTGTTACGGCGAACTCGCGGCGCGTTTTCCCGAAGCGGGCGGCAGTTACGTTTATCTCCGCGAAATTTACGGCAGAGTTGCCGCGTTTCTCTACGGTTGGATGGTTTTACTCGTGCTTGATCCCGGTTTGACGGCGATTTTCGGAGTCGGTTTGGCAAGCTATGCCGGATATTTGGTCGAGATTTCGCCGCTTGGAAAACAGATTCTAGCGATTTCGGTAATTGTCATTGTCGGTTCGATAAATATTTTGGGAGCAAAAATCGGCGCAAATTTTCTCAAGGTTTTGACTGTTTTGAAAATCGGCACGTTGTTTTTTATTATTCTTTACGGTTTTTTCGGCGGCTTTGGAAACTGGAACAATTTTCAGCCGTTTTTCGCCGTGCCGAACGACACTTTCAGCGCATTTGCCGGCGGCATTGTAGGCGCGTTTTTCGCCTTCGCCGGTTGGTGGGAAGTAACGCGCATTGCGGGCGAAATCGAAAATCCGCAAAAGAATTTGCCGAAGGCTTTGATCATCGGCGTAATCGCCATCACAGTAATTTACATTTTGACGAGTGCGGTTTTCTTTTATCTCGTTCCGGTTTCGGCGGTAACGAGCGACGAAACTTTTGCGGCACAGGCAGGCGAAGCATTATTCGGAAAAGTTGGCGGTGTCATTTTTGCCACAATCGTAATTATCTCGGTTTTGGGAACTTTAGTCGCTTACTTGATGGTTTCGCCGCGTGTTTATTACGCGATGGCAAAAGATGAGCTATTTTTCAAGTCAATCGGTGAACCGCATCCGCGTTTCGGAACGCCGCACCGCGCGACGATTATTCAAATTATTCTCGCTTCCATTCTGATTATGTCCGGCAATTTCGAGCAAATCGTTTCCTATTTTTTCTTCGTGGTTGTGGTGTTCATCGCATTGGTCGTAGCGGGACTTTTTAAAATTCACGGGAAAGAATTCGGCGGATATAAGACAATTTTTTATCCGCTTACACCTCTGTTTTTTTTGATAATAACCGCGCTCGTTTTGCTGATGATTGCGTTGCGAAATCCTTTTCAGAGTTTCTTAGGCGTAGCGGTTGTTTTGCTTGGTATTCCCGTTTATTATTTATTTTTCAAAAAAAATCTGAAATCTGAAAATTAATTTTGTAATCACTTTGAAGATTTTCTGCCGACTAAAGATTTGCTGTAATTATTGATAATTTTCCAAGTGCTTTTATCGCTGTCAAAAACTGTATTCAAACCTTGTTCTTCCATCGGCGGATCGCCCATATAATCGTCGCCTTTTTTCCAAAAAATCTGATTTTTAAACGGGCGCGAAGTTCCGCCGAATGCCCAGAAAGCGGCTCCGGCAAGATTCCCGTTTGTTTTGGCATTATCGGCGAGAATGGCAAAAATCTTGCCATAATATTCATCTCTTAAAGATGTCGAAGAATTGATGTCGAAGGATTGTTCGTTTCTCGGCAAACCGAATTCTTCAATAACCATCGGCTTGTTTAATTTTTGGGCAATCGCTAAATGCTGTTTAATATAGCTCGTCGCTTTTTCCAACACATTCGGAAAACCTTCCGCTACTTTGTCGTCTTGAAACCAACCCCAATTTTTCGCCCAAACGTGAATCGTTACATAATCAATATTTTTGTCAGTGTGAATTTCTTCAAAAAGCGGCAAATTTTCAGTTCCCATCAAACCTTCGTGACCGATTGTTACGAGATGATTTTTGTCTTTTGCCTTAATCATCGCCGCCACATCGCTAATCCATTTTTTGTAGGCGGCGTTTGCTGTCGGACGCATCGGGCGCGGTTCGTTGGCAAGTTCCCAAGCCATTACTGACGGCTCTTCCGTATATTTTTTCCCGTTGTATTTATTGGTTCGGCTCAGAATTAAATTAACTTGTTTGTCATAACTTTTCTTGCAAGGTTCGCAAGTATAAAATTTGGAAACAATATCGCGCTGTTCGTCCCAACTTAGCTTTCTCGTTTTTTGATCGTCGGGAACTTTGCCGTTCCAAGTCAAATATTGCTGAAAACCACCACTCCATTCCCAATTATTGCTAAAAAATACGACGGCTTTCATCTCGCGTTTATCCATTTCCGCGAGAATTAGATCGAGTCCATCAAGAATCGTTTCATCAAATTTTCCCTGTTCCGGTTGCAACGGTGGCGCAACCCGATTTACGCCGTTAATCATTCCCGAACCTTCTGCGCCAGCCATAATTCGCAAATTCGTTACGCCGTTCGATTTCAGAAAATCCAACTCTTTCCGCAATCGTTCGATGCCGCGTTTTTTGTCTTTTTCCAAGCCTAAAAGCGTGCCATACCAATAATTTGTGCCGATAAAATAACACGGTCTTTCATCTACAAAAAATTGATGATTTTTCACGGTAACGAATGAATTTGACCGGGCAAATAAATTCGGCGAAAACGCTCCAAAAGTTATGATTAATGCAAAAAATGCGGCTATTGATAAATTTGTTCGTATCATAAACTAATTCTTTGAAATATTTTGATTATTGATGTAAATATCAGAAGCTAAAAAACAATAGCATTGAAAACACACGACTTATACAACAGATTTTGTGGCTTCAACCAAAATAATGCCCTGAAATTATTGATGTTTCAATTCCCAAACTCAAATATTGGTTTGG
>JANOXW010000111.1:0-2199 GCA_031418635.1 Acidobacteriota bacterium | reverse complement strand
CCCGAAATGTCGCAACAACAGTGTTTAACAAATGTGTTTTCGTTCTCAAATTAACTCAGCTAGCGATAATTTTACCAAATTGAGTTTGATGTGGTTTGAGTTTATCGACAATTTCGTCAATGTTTATCAAATTATCCAACTTTCCAAATTCATACCTACCCAAAAAGTTAATATGTTGCCACGCAGTTGGCGATATTTGTTTCAAATAAAGGATTTCTTCAGTCGCATTGGTTTCTTCCAAACGTTTGATAGCTTTCGAGAGAAGCGAAATATTGTAATAAAGAATGCAGTTAGTCAGCAGTCGGCTACATTCATTCCAAATATTTTGCTCGTATTCCGACTTGTATCGGAGTTTACCAAAATTGGCATATGAGATTGCTCTTTTTAATTGGTGATAATTTTCTCCCCGATTTAGGGCTTGTTGCACGTTTCGACGCAGCGGCGGAGAGTCAATAAAATCAAGTAAATACAGGCTTTTAATGATATTGTCGTATTCCCATAAAGCCCGTTTAGTTTTATTCTTGCGGGCATATGAACTGAGTTTGGCAGTAATAATGTATTGGGTGGTTTCTTTCATCGCCAAAGACAAAATAATCCGTTGGATATTTTCCCATTCGCTGATAATCAGGCGGGTGTTAATTTTACGAATCGGTTTAAGCGGTAAATCGGAATAGTGGTTCGGATGCCGAAAGCCATAAAGAGATTTGGTAACGGTGTCATAAATATCTTTGTAGCGGGGCGCGAATTGATACCCGAACAAATGAAGCAGCGCGAAATTAACTTGATTTGTGCCGTGGGTATCAGTCGAGTGAATTTCGGGCTGAACATTGGTGGTGTTATTAAACAAAAGGTCAAAAACGTAATGGCTTTCGTGTTCATTGGCTCCAATGATCCGGGCATTTACAGGGATGTGATTGGCAACCAAAGTATAAGCCACCACTCCTTTTTGCAAACCGAAATATTTAGGCGAATGACGGGCGTTAAAAGTTGGCAATTTGGTTTCAAATTTCTGACCGTCGCTACTTGAATGCACCATTTCATTGATGTCGTAATGTCGAAATAAAGGAAATTGAGTAATGGCGTTAGTCACCAAATCGTTAGCAGTTTGGAGAGTTTCTGGACGAATAAAGTTTTCGGAGGTCGTTTTCAGAGTTTGAAAGTCAAGGTCGGAAATATCCCCCATTTTGCCCAAACCGATATTGGTTCCCCAAGCCATCAAACAAGCCATAATAATTGTTTCATCTAAATTTTTTTTGACATATCGCCCCAAAAGATGTTCAAAAGAATCCATAAAACCTGTTTGCCAATGAACAAAACGAAACACATCATTTAGATTTACTTGGGGAATAGAATCAAAAAAAGATTCATTGACTCCATCAACTTTCGCCGGATATTCAAGCACCCAACGGTTTTGTGAATTTCCGTTCTTAAAAACAAGATGTTTATTCTCGGCTGAAATAATGCGCCGGTTTACTTGCTCAATTTGGTTCTCCAAAGTCTCTTTGAGAAATTCAAGATGAGTTGTGATCGAATCTTTGAGAATCGGCAGATTAGCGTTTTCAATCAGTAAGTCTTTATGTTGCCATTGTTTATCATCAAGTAAATCGTCTTCAAAACTGCGAAATCTGATACTGTCACGGCAGTAAATTTCGCCCGCTTCCAACCCGTCACGCAAGAGCCGATAAACCAGAAATTCATAGCGGTCGGGAATAATCCTTTTCTGCTTTGTCTTTTTATCAGCAGTGTAAAGATAACGCTTTTGGTTTTCCGGGATAAACGAGACGGGAAATTTATCTGACGGAATTTGCTGAAAAGGTTTCTCGGCAAGAATTATTTGCCGCAGAAAGATAATCGCTTCGAGCAAGTGGGCATCGGTTGAAGAGGCGGTAAATTCAACCGATGTTAAAATCGGGCGCAAATTCAGTTTTATTCGATGCGAAATCTTTTCCAAAGATGCCCAACGAAGTTCCGTTTCGTCAAATTTCTTTTCGTGAATGATATGGTCAGCCACCCGATTGATTGCCTCCGAGCTTAAAATTTTGAAGGCTTTTTGCTGCACCTCGCCAAAAGGAGTTTCCGGTGGTATTTGTTGGTCGGTAAAAAGTTTGAGAATCTGAGGAGCTTTGCCAATATCCTGATTGGTTTCGAGCCTCATTGAGAAGAGTTTCTCCTGGGCTTCTTCTTTGGCTTGGTCGGTGT
>JANOXW010000110.1:0-2867 GCA_031418635.1 Acidobacteriota bacterium | reverse complement strand
CCTTGCGTCGCAACATACGGCACGATGCGAACATTAAGGACGTTTTCGAGTTCTTCGAGGCGTTCGAGGTTCGTCGGGTCAGCCATCGCCGCGTGCAGATTTCTGCCTTCACGCCTTAGCGGAACAATATGATTGCGAAGCATCAAATCAACCGGAATTCGTGCCAATTCTTCATAATCAATCGGCGATTCCTTGCCCAGCGGCAAAAGGTCAATATACGGCAGCCGATACCGTCGCGCAATCTGTTTCGCTTCGACAACTTCGGGCGCGTCATTTTCCGCCGAATCCGTTAATCTGATTTTCGGTAAAGTTGCTACTGAGTTTCCATTTGTTTGATTTTCCATATTTTGTTTTTTTATCTTTTCCCGCTAAATGGTCCTGACGAAATAGTTTGGATAATCGGCAGATAAATCGCCAACAAAATCGTGATGACAATTCCCGCCATAAATACTAAAATTATCGGTTCGAGAAGCGTTGTTAGTTGTTCGAGGCGCACTTCGGCTTCGGCATCATAAAAATTTGCTACTTCGTCGAGCATTTCGCGCAAACTTCCTGATTTTTCACCGATTCCAATCATATCGAGTGCGAGTTCGGGCAACCAATTCGCATTTTCGAGTGCGTCGGTGAACATTCGCCCTTCTTGAATCATCGGCAACACCGCCAAACTGCGACGGCGCAATTCCATATTCGTAATCGCTTCCGAAGAAATATCCCAAGCGTCGGGAACAGTAATTCCGCCGGATAAAAGGGTCGAGAGTGAACGGGCAAGTTGCGCTGTCGTCATTTGCTTGATAAGCGAACCGGCAATTGGCAGACGCAACATAAACTTGTGCAAAATGAGTTTTCCGCCCGGCGTTCTTTGCCAAATTACCATTGCCAGACCCAAAATCAAAACCAATGGCAAAAGCCACCAAAAATTATTTGCAAAGGTGTTTGAAACGGCTAGAACGACGACGGTTACAGTCGGCAAACCTTTGTTTGCGCTCAGACTTTTGAAAAGTTCCGACATTCGCGGAACGATATAGAGCGTTAGAAAAGCAACCATAAAAGTTGCCGCGAGAAGCAAAAACATCGGATAGGCAAGTGCGCTTCGTAGTTTTCTCGAAACGCCGACGCTTCGTTTCAAATAAGTTACAAACCGCGCTAAAACATCGTCCAACGCGCCGCTTTTTTCACCGGCGTAAATCGAAGCCGAATAGATTTTCGGGAAAATGCCTTGCGCTTCAAAGGCTTCCGACAGCGGCACACCACTTTTGATTTTGTCTTCGACATCCGTTAAAACCGCCCGCATAGAAGACGATGCCGAGCGATTTTTTAGTAAACTGATTGATTGCAAAACCGGAATTCCCGCCCGCAAAAGCGCGGAAAGTTGCTGGTTGAACATCAGAAAATCACCTTGCTTGACATTGTTTTTTTTGCCCGTGCCGCCCGACAAAACCGCCGATAAACCTTTTTCAGTCGAAGACACGGCAAAAACCCGAAAGCCTTCGCCCTCCAACCGATTCCGCGCTTCACCTGCGCCCGCCGCTTCGACAATGCGCGTCATAATCTCACCCGAAGGCGTTCCTAAACGACAAATAAATTCAGCCATAACTTTTGGATTTTGGATTTTAGATTTTGGATTTTGGATTGCCTGAAGATCAACTTCTCATTTAATTATTAACTTATCAAAGAGTTAAATCTTTAAGAACACTTTCTGTATTAAACAATCCAACATCCAAAATCTAAAATCGAATTATATCACGCATTTTAACATCAAAGGTTGCAAACAAATCATCTTAAATAAACATTTTACGGCAAACAACTAATTTTATTTTACTTACATCAAAAAAACACCTTGCAGAAATAAAATTCGTTAGCTTAGAATATAATAAACCTACTAAGGAAGAAATTATGGCTGTGAAAAAATCTTTAAATATCAGCCGCTTGTGCATCGGGCATCGGTGGAATATTTTTGTGTTGGTATTTCTACTCGGAACGATGACAGCAATTGCTCAAAATCCGTCGCCGACTCCGCCCGTGCCGGAAAAAATAGAGCGAGTTAATACTGATTTGGTAACATTTACTTTGACCGTTACAGACCTTTACGGACGTTATGTTTCCGGCTTGAAAAAGGACGCTTTCAAAATTTTTGACAATAACAAAGAGCAGGAAATAACTTTTTTTAGTGACACGGACGCACCCGTTTCAGTCGGAATTTTATTTGATGTTTCGGATTCGATGAGTGGTGAAAAAATCGGCAAAGCGCGAAAGGCTTTGGGAAGATTTATTAATACCAGCCATCCGTCGGACGAATATTTTTTGATTGCCTTTAACAATCGCGCTCAACTTCTGCTTGACCGCACCCGCGACGGTGAATCGGTTTTGCAAAAACTCACGTTGGTTCAACCGCGAAACAATACCGCGCTCTATGATGCTTGTTATTTGGGCATCGAGAAAGTTACTACCGGAACTCGCCAGAAAAAAGCCCTGCTAATTATCAGCGACGGTCAGGATAATGCCTCGCGCTACAATTTCGGCGAAGTTCGCCGTTTGTTGAAAGAATCCGATGTAACGGTTTATGCGGTCGGTATTCTCGACGGTAGAGACAGTTCAAGTGTGGATGGACTTCAAGGACAAGCGTTTTTAGACGAACTGACATCAATTACGGGCGGAAAAGCCTTTTATCCGCAAACAGATGTCGAACTTGACGAAATTTTTGAACGCATCGCGTTAGAGTTGCGCCATCAATACTCAATCGGCTATACGCCTGACGATTTTCAACCGGACGGAAAATGGCACAAAGTTAAAACTAAGGTCAAACCTCCACGCGGTTTGCCGCGTCTAACGATTCGCGGACGAGAAGGTTATTACGCTTCGCCGACCAC
>JANOXW010000109.1:0-6663 GCA_031418635.1 Acidobacteriota bacterium | reverse complement strand
AACTGACGATCAAAGCCAACGGTAAATCTGGGCGGATGCTTTCAACCAAACGGCGGGCATTGGCTTCGTTGGTATCATTCGTATTTGCCCAGAGCATCGGCGGTGAAGCGTGAACTTCCGCCATCTCGATAATTTTGTCATTGCCGCTTCCCAAAACCATTACCCATTGCGTATAACTTCCGTATTGATTGTTTATCGCTCTGACAGCGGCGATCGTTTCTTTGGATAACTCGCAATCATCCGCCAATCTTTCAAAGCCGCCGATCTGTTTGCCGATGATCTTCACCCCGGAGTTTTTGACTAAATCAATTCCGCTCACATTCGGGCGTTCGATTGTGCCGGTAAAATGCTCGTAGGCTTGTGAAAAAAGGATTGTTACCAAGCCTTCTTTTCTTCCGGTTACGGAAGCTTCCGCCATCAATTCCTGGATCGCCGGAAAATGCTTGTTGATCTCGCGCACTTCATCGCAGATAAAAAGAATCGGAGTTTTCTGATGTTGGGCATCCTCTTCGCCGATCTCCTGCATAATCTGTGCGGAAATGCGGAAACCGACGGATTCACGGATTTTTTCGTCCAGTGTGCTGATGGTCGAGAGTTCAAACACATCGAACATCGAATTCATATCATAATCGGCATGGGTCGGGGCGTTGAGCCACGCATCTTTGCGGTAGATATTAAGTTTCAAATAAAGTTCAGCGGCTCGCGTCTTTTGTGCATCCTGCCAATGATAACTTTTCAGCACGTCGAGAAAATGCCCCAGGACGGGCTGAAACTTCGGTCTGCCCGTCCCGTTTCTTACCACCGCCATTTTATAAACTTCATCAATGACGGTGGCGGCAATCGCGCTCGTAATCGCATCATTGCGAGGCGTTTTGCTCAAGATCAAAATATCGGTCAAAACCATCGCCAATTGCTGTTTGGAAGGCGTTCTGCCCGTTTCAATTCCCGGATAATTCCAGATATTGATCGGTTTCGGATCCGCCTCGTTAAACTCGATATGTCTGCCGTTAAAAAGGCGGCAAATCGGTTTGAACGAGTAACGGTAATCCATCACGCGAACCTTCACCTGTCCGCGATGGGCGCGAATGTCGGTAATCAGTATTGTCGCTAAGAATGATTTTCCTTCGCCGCTCGCGGCGGTAACGATGACCGTCGGCGATTTGATTAATGCACGGTCGTAAAGGTCTAAACCGAACATCGTCGCGGAAGGCGTGGTAAAAATGCTGTGCGGTCTGGAAGATCCACGCCAATTCGTTTCAGTTGGCACAAAAGCGATGACGGAATCCGCAGTTTCAACCAGTTCCTGCCCGGTTTTGCGCCAAGATAATTCTCCCGCCAGCATTCGGGCGTAAATTGCCCGCTGACGCGCTGCATCTTCCCGAATTGCGTCCGCTCCGGTCTTTTTCCGAATGGAAGCTATACATTCATCACAGCGGTCGTCGAGAATTTTTATCTGTTCGACAGATGGGCGTTTGCCGATTTGAACTCCACCGAAAACAATGACATTAAGGCGAATCTGACAAATTTCTTCATTGTCGCCTTCGACCTGTTCGAGCAGATTTTCAAGGTCTGATTTAATAACGACGGCATCTTTTTTGAGGGATTTGAAGCCGAACCAGGTGTTGCGGCTGCCGTCGATCCGGTCAATTCTTTTCTGCAAATCCTTTTTCGCCGCCGTTTTTTCTGTAGTAGTTAAATCAACCACGATTTCGTGCGGAAACTTCAAGTTTCTGGTCGCTGTTAAATAACGCATCGTGTCGGCGGTGACAAAACCGTTCGGCAAAGTTTTAAGACTAATAAGACTTGCTAACGCGCCATTGTGGATGACGTAATTACTTTCATCGCAACGGATTTCGGCACTTGTTAAATATCTGCGGACATCAATACGTTTTTGGTTTGGTAATTTAGGGTTGTTTTGATGTTCGCGCCGGTGGCTTAAAAACATCTCATCAAAAACCTCTTGCGCGGAAAGCTCGGACAAACGAAGTTCTTTCGGAAAGTTTGCTTCAAACGATTGAAAAACCCGTTGAGCTTTTTCGCGGCAGTATTTTTCTGCTTTTAATTCACGGGCTAAAAAACTTTGGGCGAAAACGTTTTTCCCGGAAATTATCGGCGAAAGCAACAGACGCCAAATACCTTGTTCTTTGATTTCCCGAATCAGCGAAGGCAGAAAACGCGATAAGATACTTTTATCGTCCAAGTGTTTAGTCGGAACCCTGATCCAAACCGTTGCCGTTTGCATTTTTATTGCGCCGCTTGCAATCGCTTCCTCATAAACCGCCAAGTTTGTCGCTTGGAGCAGGGAAGCGAGAGAATCGCTTTTTTCCGGATTGCGTGTGCGGAGGTGATTTTTAAGCGTTGTGCCGTCATCGGGTTTGGTCTGAAACCGAAATTGAATGATGGTTTTTTCCGGCTTTTCAAATTTGAGTAGAGTTTTGAGTTCCTCAATTCGCTGTTCGGTCATCCGTTCATCATCAAAAAGCGTGTTCGCGGGTTCAAAACGGTAGGCTTTGGCGAAACTGCCTTCACGGTAACGAATGATATTGCCTTCCAAACCTAAAACTTCAGTCGGAAATAATCGTCCGCTGGCTTTTGTTAAATCTTGGAATTTTTCAATCGTTGTTTCTGCCGAAGATTTTCTCCTAAGTTTTCCGCTGATTTTTATTGCCGGAAACACTCTCCAACCAATCGCAAAAGCGGCTCCAAGGGCTGAAAAGCTCCCTAAAATAGTCAGTAAAACCTGTGCAAATGAAAGATTTGCTGTGTCCATAAAATTATTTACCTCTTTTTGTGATCCAATCCGTGTTTCCGAATTCGTCATTTATAGCTGGGCGAAAACTCATCCAGCCGTCGCTCGCGGCATCCAGCTTGTTTTTTAACCAACATTCAGGTTTGCTTGCCCGCAAAAAATTGAAGCTGCCGAGCAAAACCATAAAGGTTAGGAGTCCGAGCGGAAATCCGGCGGGGATGTAATAAATCCAAATTCCGAAGACGAAGGGCAGGAAATAAGCAAGCGCCGTCGGGATCAGGATGTATTTCCAGTCACCTTGAAAAACGCCGAAGCGTTTAAGGTTGCGAAAAATATTAGGTCTGGTTTGTCTTCTTCGCATTGGTTTAGAAATTGGTGTCCACCGTGACGGCACGCCCTTGGGCGATTTGCCAAAAGACTGCCACGATTGTTCCGAAGGCAAAAGCTAAAATTCCGCCGAATGCCTGACTGCCCCATTCCTTGCCGGTCATTTTATTGAAAATCGCCCACGCGATTCCGACTGCGCCCAGACAAAACAAAACGATTGCCATCAGCTTCAACCCTTCGCGGATGATGTTCGAGAGATTTCCCGCATCCCCGGTGAAAATCGGACCTTGAGCAAAAATGGCTTGATTCAGTAGCAGGCTGATTCCCAGAATTGCCAGAACGGGAAGCGATGCTTTCCCGTGTTTTAAAACACTATCTTTCAGGAGCGAAAGTTTTGCTTTCGCAACTTTCGCGGAATACTTTTTCATAAAGTTCAGGTTTACAAATTTTTGATTCATTATTTTTATCCTCTTTTTATTTTGGTTTTGATTATTTGAGAAAAGACTTTTTCGCCTTTCTCGAAAGTTGTGATTTGGCTTAGAGCAAATGATGTGCCGATGACGCAAAGTATTGATTTGATTAGGTTTTGCCGTGTCGGTTGAAATTCGGCATAAAGGTTGCCGTGTGGCGAGTGAAGACGAAATGAGTTTCAACTTTTTCTTCAATCAAAACATACGAGGTAACAAGTAAATGAATTATATTTCCGCCGCCGTGCGCGGCTTGAGGGCGCAATTACGCCAAAAACTATTGTTTGCTTTAATAATTATCAATCTTTTGACGACTTTCGCCCCCGCTCAAACGAATTTCACCCGAAATCAATTTTCGCGGTTTTCCGTGCTGACCCGCGCCCGCTTTTTTGAAAATGAAATTTTGACAGCAGCTAACCGGGAAGGCGTTGATCCGAATGTTTTATGGGCGATTGCCTACAACGAAACCAGATTTCGTCCGTGGCTCCAGAGTCCGAAAAATGCGCAAGGCTTAATGCAGTTTATTCCCTCAACCGCCGCCAGATACGATTTAACCAATCCCTACGAGCCGATTTCCGCAATTCGAGCCGCCGCGCGTTATGTGAAAGTTTTATCGAATCTTTTCGGTGGGAGAATTGATTCGGTTTTAGCGGCTTATAATTCGGGCGAAGGCACGGTTTCTGCCTTTTTGACGGGTAAATCACTGCGGAACGGGCAGAAAATCATCAATCCGAAAGGCATTAAAACTATCGGCGGCGTTCCGCCTTACGCGGAAACCGTTATTTATGTCGGGCGCGGTTTGAAAATCTATCGGTGGCTCATTTCACGCGGAACTTTTCCCGCTAAATTAGCCAGAGCCAATTTTCCAACCGTTATTTCCGCGTCGGTGGCACGAGTCAGCCTTGTTGACTACGAACTCGGTAAAGTGCCTGACTTCAATAATTTTGCCGCTATTACGCAGACAAATCCGACCAATGTTGTCACGGAAAATGTTATTACGGGTGAAACTAAGGCGAAAATGGAGCAAAATTCGCAAAATAGCAGTTCAACAGAAATTTATTATGATTCGCGTTCTGGTAGCCGCTACCTGGTTATTAACGGCTCTAAAACTAAATTGACGGAAAGCGGCATCGTCATCATCAACCAAACCACCCGCCCGGAAACAACCAACAAGGCGCGTTCTACCTTTTTTGCCGCTGATTCCAATAAGTAAATTTAACTAAAAAAGGGAAGTCCGCCGGATGAATTTGATCTGGACTTCCCTTTTTCTTTTCGCCTTTTTCAGATAAATAGAAGCGGCTTTTGAAGGTTGGTGCAAAAATGCACCAACCTGGTGAATTTTTGCACCACTGGTGAATTTTTGCACCAACCTTTGTCGAAATCTCACAAAACCCCGCTTTTATAAGCCTTCCGGCTTTGGCACTCATTTTGCCATTATGGATATTCGGAGACTTGTAACAAACCAATTAATTTTTCGCAAAAGGTTAGCAAAAATTTATGAATAATAATTTGCCTGAAGATACAACCGAGCAATATATCAGCGATGGCGGCTACTCGCCTCTTTATCACCAAACCGCCGTAAATGTGCCGGATAATTTTTCCACACAGCCTGAAATCACCCGCGACGCGGAAGACATTTTAACAATTTCATCACTGCTTCGAGCAGTTTCGGGACTTTTGATTCTGCTGACCATCAGCATCGGAACGAACGTCTTTTTGGCGGTGCGTCGTGCTGACCGGATTGTAGTGGACAAATCTTCGGGGCGGGTGATCGAACTTAACAACCGCGATTACGGCACAACTGAAATGGTTGAAATCGCGCCGGACCGCCCCTCAGAAACAGACAAAAAATATCTCGTCAAAGAGTTTCTGAAATCTCTTTATGAAGTCGAGCAAACGACGCGGGAAGGGCAAGTCAACAAACTTTTAAGAATGCTTGACCCTGATTTATCGCTTTCCTTGGCAGCAAAACTTAAACAAAACGGACTGCTCGCGGCGGAAAAAGCGGAAAGCGTTAATTCGTCGTGGGAATTGCAGGATTTGGCGGTTGATGAGCGCGATCCTTATATTTTGCGGGCAATCGGAGTTCGGAAGATTCGACGTAAGGCAAACGGGCAGGATGTCGAAGAAACTTTTCAACTTAAATGCAAATTTCTGCTCAAAGACTCGCCCGCGTCTCCCGTGCGAAACGACAATAATCTGCGAACGGGTTTCACTATTTGGAGATTTCGCGTTGAACCCGTCAGCGACAAAACTCTCTCCCGCGTTGCGCTGATCGCAGATGGCGATTTATCAAACGGCGAAATTGAGTCTGCACCGAATCGGGCAGAAAACCAAACAAATCCTACTTTGGGTGAAAATTCAAAAGGAGAGCAATAAACAAATTTACAATTTTCAAATTTAGCTTCGGGGCGTTTATTTAACACTCTGAAAGCGGAGGAATTTTATGCAAAAACACCTATTTATGTTCAATTTTTTTAAAGAAATACTGTGGCGGCATTGGTTTTTTATAAAACTGATGTTTTTGATGGCGGCGATTATGTTATGCGGCTCGATTGATGCTCAGGCGCAAAGAACACGCCCGAATAAAAAAACTTCAACTAAAACGGTTGCCAAAAATGTTCAGCCGAAAAAGGTTGAAGAGTCCGACAACCGGGCGACAACTGACAATAACAATTTTCCAGTCAGCGTCGTCAATTCATCAGAAACCGACTATCTTTCGGGCGAAGCAAGCGTTGTCGTCAATCCCAAACAGCCAACGGTTGTTCGACTGGGACTTGCCCAAAATGCTGTTTCAATCGTCGAATTTCCGGCTTCGGACGGCGTTTATTACATTCACGAAGGCAACCCGAAACTTGTTTCCGTATTTCAATCGCCGACCAAAGAATCAGACCGCTCGATTACGATTTATCCGGGCGAAGGCTTTGTTATCGGTCAACAAAGCGCGTCGGCAACGATTACCTTGCAAATGCGTTCCGGGTTGATTCTGATTTTGGAATTCGTTCCCGTGAACAATATTCGACAAAACGCTCACCGCTGCGTCATCAATTATGACCGCGACGAAGTGGTTTCCGCACGGCGGACGGCGGGACTTGCCTTTAATTTGGGTGAAGAAAAAGG
>JANOXW010000108.1:0-1570 GCA_031418635.1 Acidobacteriota bacterium | reverse complement strand
CCCATATTTTATCTTTGCCGTTCGGCAAATATAAAATATGGGGCAAGGAAAAACGGCTCGGATATTTGCGGGCAATTATTGCTGACATCGAACATCCGGCGGGAGATTTTCGCGCCGTAACAATTCATCTCGACGCGCATTCTTCGCGCAAACATCGGCACTTACAGATGAAAATTATTCTCGACGCGCTCGATAAGCTGCCGAAATTGCCGACAATTCTCGGCGGCGATTGGAACACGACTACTTACAACGCGCAAAGCGCGAATCACGCGATTGCCGGATATTTTTGGCGCGTAATGTTGGGCGTGAAAAACGTCGTCAAAAATCATCTTCCGCATCCCGACCGGCATTTTGAAAAAGGATTGTTCGGCGAAATTGAAAAGCGCGGTTTTGAATATAAAAAATTTAACGAACCCGGCGCGGGAACGCTGCATTACGACATCGAAAGTATCGAAAAAAACACGAATTTGCGCGATTGGGTCCCTGAATGGTGTTTTCCGTTTATCTTTTGGGCGGCAAAACGCGTCGGCGGAAGAGTTTCCGGCAGACTCGATTGGTTTGCCGGGAAAGACATTGAAATAAACGGAAAACCGCAAACAATCGGTAACTTGATCGACAAAAACAATATTCCGCTTTCCGACCACGACGCTATTGCTTTGGACTTTGTGCTGCTGAAAAGTTAGAATCAAAAGAATCAATTTCCGATTTCAAAGAACTTTGGACATTGGACTTTAGACTTTAGACTTGGAGAATAAAAAAGATGTCAGAAGTAGCTTTTTGTCAGACAATGAGTTTTAACGCCGAGAATTTTCAATACGAAACCGTCAATCACGAAAACGGCAACGCGACGATGATTAAATTTCAGATAGATGAAAAACTTTACAGCCCGGGCGATGTCGTCGTCGTTTTGGACGGAGAAGAGATAGTTTTTCACGGCGTTCTAGGAAAAATCGAAAACGGTGAGGCTTACGCCTACGACCCGAAAGATTCGCTTCTTCCTGCCACAGTCCAATAAGAGTTTATTGAGTTCATTGAGTTTATTGAGTTCGTTGAGGAAGATTTCTACTCAATAAACTCAACAAACCCAATAAACTCAACGAACTTTTAAACTTGACAGTTTGGAGATAGATTTTTAATATCGAAACTTGCGATGTGGGGCAGTAGCTCAGTTTGGCAGAGCGCGGCGTTCGCAATGCCGAGGTCAGGAGTTCGACCCTCCTCTGCTCCACCAAAAAATATAGAAAAGAAAAGGCAAGTTCGATGACTTGCCTTTTCTCAAAATAGATTTTCTGCTAAACAATCAAAATCTAAAAATTTTTTCCGTTCGGGGTTGTCCCCTGAAATTAGAACAAGTTTGACTGAAATAACAAAAGCCAACCTGCTACTAAAACAAAAAGAAGTAAGAAAATATCGTTTGCTCTGAGTTGTGTTTCTTCGGTTTTCATTTTTTAATCTCCTCTTATAAAATCTCTCATTAGACATTATCGGAAATAAGAAAAATCAATTAAACTGTGTAAATGTTAAAATATGTTGAGTTAAAAGGAAAGCCGAAAGAGTTTTTGGTAGCCAC
>JANOXW010000107.1:0-5694 GCA_031418635.1 Acidobacteriota bacterium | reverse complement strand
CTTGTTTTTTGGTAGGCTTTGAAACTTGAACGGTAGAACTCGATTGTGTTTTTACTGACATTTTTAATGTAAATTCGTTCTTTCAGAAACTGTTCAAATAAAGTAATCATACACTCAATTCTCTTAGTGAATTGCTGTAAGTCCTTTATTTTCTGCACCCGTAGCTCAGTTGGATAGAGTACTTGACTACGAATCAAGGAGTCGCATGTTCGAATCATGCCGGGTGCAAACACTTTTTATAAAATGACTGCTAAAAGGGCGGTCATTTTTTTGCCCAAAAATAAAATTGATTTTTGAGTTATTAAATCTGTTTGATTTTGATACAATTTTTTTAAGGGGAAATTTGGAATAAAATTAAGATAAACAGGGGAAACAAAGGGTTAAACGATGGCATATAAAGCATTAGTAATTGATGACGATAAAACTATGCTGGATTTGATGAAATTCCAGCTAAAGGCAGAAGGCTTTGAGGTAACGGCGGCAGACTGTGGCGAAAAAGGTTTGAGTTACGTCGAAGAAAACGAATTTGACATTATTTTAACCGACCTCAATTTACCGGACATTGACGGGATTGAAATGGTTCGCCGATGTAAAGAATTTGCGCCAAATACGGAAATAATAATGGTTACGGGTTTTGGTTCGGTAGAAAAAGCCATCGAAGCGACCAAAGCCGGAGCGTTTTATTATGTCGAAAAACCAGTTGAATTTGAAGAATTGCTGATTTTGATTGAAAAAGCGGTTGACCGTAAAAAACAAACCGAGGAAATTAAAGAACTGCGCGGCAAACTTTCGAGTCGGACATCTTACGAAGGCGTGATTGGCGGCAGTCGGGCGATGCAGGATATTTTCGAGATTATCGAAAGCGTTGCCGAATCTGATGCCAACATCTTGATTTTGGGTGAATCAGGCACGGGAAAAGAAGTCGTTGCCAACGCCATCCATTATAAAAGCCACCGTTCAAAAAAACCGTTTGTGAAATTAAATTGTTCGGCTTTGCCCAAAGATTTGATTGAGTCAGAACTTTTCGGGCATAAAAAGGGATCATTTACCGGCGCAACCGGCGACAAAGAGGGATTTCTCGGACGCGCCAACGGCGGCAGTTTGTTATTGGACGAAATCGGCGAAATGCCGGCGGGTTTGCAACCGAAACTTCTGCGTGTTTTGCAGGAAAGAATTTATTATCGCGTCGGTAGCGACAAGCCGCAAGAGGTTGACTTTCGGCTGATTTCCTCAACCAATCGGAGTCCTTTCGAGGCAATCACAGACGGAAATCTGCGCGAAGATTTGTATTATCGCATCAATACTATCGAGATAAAAATCCCGCCGTTGCGTGAAAGAATGGACGACGTGCCGATGTTGGCAGAGCATTTTCTACAAATTTATTGCGAAAAATATAAAAAAAATTGTGATTTTTCCGAAACTGCTTACGATCAAATGCTCAATTATAATTGGCGTGGCAATGTGCGCGAACTTCAGCACGTTATCGAAAGAGCCGTGTTGCTCTGCAAAGGCAGTAAAATTGTTAACTTGAACATTCCGAAAAACCTCGAAAATCCGGTTACTTTGGCAACTATTCAAACTAACAATTATGAACCGGAAGTCGTGAGATTTGCAGGAGAAAATTTAACAGCGACAAATAGCGAAAGCGCATTTTTTCAAACTAATTTATCAGGAGACGAATTATTTGAAAAAATCGGACAGTTTATCGTCCAAAAATTACCTGAACCCAAAGATGGAATCGAGCAAAAAGATATTTTTAGTTCACTTGAAAATGTAGTTGTGTCAGCCGCTTTAGAACGCACAAAAGGCAATAAACAAGCGGCGGCTAATTTGTTAGGGCTTTATCGCCCAAGACTTTACGGAATGATAAAGCGACACGAAATAGGAAAGTAAAAAGGCTTCGTCAATTTTCTCAATTGACGAAGCCTTTTTTTTACTTGTAAATCGTTAATTCGATTTAGTTACAACCGGAGCTTTTATCTCGACATCTATTTGTTTATTTTGTGATTTATCCGCTCTAAGAACCGTAAAATATAAACCTCCGGCGATTATTGCGACAACCAGCAAAGTTGTAATTGCCCAAATTAAATTATTACCTGTATTATTTTCTTCTGACATAAATTTTCCTCCACATTTTTGAATTTATAGAACTTCTAAATCGAAGACATGGGCAAAATTGATGCCAAATTTGATAAACCTTGTAATTAAATAGGTTTAGCAAACATTTCTGTAAGATAAGTAAGTGTGTCATAATTATAGATATTTAATAGTGCAATAATTTAGAACAAGTCTGTAAGTATTTAGGACAAAATAATTGAATGTCAGATAATAATAGTCTTTTATTCAATAAACGCAATCGGCATAGTTATTGCTTTTCGATATTTTAATAAGTTCCCTCGATTACTTAAAATATTAAATTATGTGAAGAAGTAGAATAGTGTCAAAAATTTTAGATAGAGTAAAAAGAGCCGAAAAATATGCCAAACTTCCTTTTATGGTGTTGGTTGTTTCCCTCGCTTTGACCATCGGCATTACTTTCGGTTTTTATCGAAGTGCCAAAAGTAAAGATTTGCTCAGATTTAATAACGAAGTTCTGCGCGTCCAATCAGTCATTGAAAACAAGGTCAATCTTTATCTGGCATTGCTGAAAGGCGGACGTGGTTTCGTCGAATCGGCAAAGGAATTGACTCGTGAAAATTTCGCTAACTATGTAAAAAGTTTGGAATTAGACAAAAATTATATTGGTGTGCAAGGCATCGGTTACAACAAAATCGTTCTGCCGGATGAGCGCGAGGCATTGCTAAAACAGATGAAAGCCGAGGGCTATGTTGATTTCAAAATTTTCCCCGAAGGCGAACGTGATTTGTATCAAGCGATAATTTATATTGAACCGTTTAATGAACGTAACGAAAAAGCAATCGGTTTTGATATGTCCACCGAAGCCAATCGGCGCGAGGCTTTAGAACGGGCGCGTGATTCGGGACAATCGGCGGCAACTGCTAAAGTTATCTTGATTCAAGAAAACGAAAACGATAAACAAGCCGGTTTTTTAATTTATCTACCGATTTACAAAGATGGCGAATTACCAACCGTCGAAGCGCGAAAAACAAATCTGAAAGGATACATTTACAGTCCGTTTCGGGCGGGAGATTTTTTAAATGAAGTTCAAAAAAGTGCTTCCGCCGCTGATTTGTCAATAAGTATCTACGACGGCGAAACAGAAGCGGAAAATTTGTTAGCCCAAACCGGAACGAAAACCGAAAACAGTTTTACTAATCAAATCAACGAACAATATTTCAAGCAGGAAGAATTAAATGTCAGTGGCAGAAAATGGCTGATAAATTATCATACATTGCCTGCTTTTGCCGAACAATCGAGTCTTGGTTGGACACCTTTGATATTTTTGAGCGGATTGGTTGCGAGTTTTTTGTTGTTCGGGATGACTTATTGGGAAGCCTCTGTCCGCGTAAAACTGCAAAATATCACCGCTGACCTGCTTGAATTGGAAAGACAAAAACAGGTTCTGCTTGAAAACGAACATAAAGCAAGAGTTTCGGCAGAACAGGCAAATAAAACGAAGGATGAATTTATCGCCGTCGTTTCGCACGAATTGCGAACGCCGCTGAATGCGATTGCCGGTTGGACGCAGATTTTGAGGACAGATAGCGTTGTTGATAAAACGAAAAATCTGGCTCTCGACAAAATCGAAAAAAATCTTCGCTCACAAACGGAATTGGTTGAAGAATTACTTGATTTCTCAAAAATCATTTCGGGAAATGTCCATATCGAAGACGAAAAAGTTGATTTTTCAAAAGTGTTTGAAGAAACATTTCAAGCAGTTGAAGCGTCGGCACGCGAAAAGGGAATCGAGTTGGTCAAAGAAAATAAGTTAAACAATCAATATATCTTGGGCAACCCCGAAAAAATCAGACTCGTCATTCACAATTTGTTAGCAAATGCGGTTAAATTTACGCAAGATGGCGGCAAAGTCGAATCTTTTATCTCAAATAACAACGGAAACATCGAAATGATTGTCAAAGATAACGGCAGAGGCATCAGCCTTGATTATCTGCCGCACATTTTTGACAGATTTCACCAAGCCGACAACTCGATCACACGCACACACGGCGGTTTAGGTTTAGGTTTAGCCATTACATACCACATCGTCCAACTTCACAAAGGAACTATTGAAGCAAGCAGCGAAGGCATCGGCAAAGGTTCAACCTTTACGCTGAAAATTCCTACTGTTTAGGTGCAACAGCTTGTTGGTATTTCTTTTTGTATTGTATCAATTCATTACATTATTTGTTGGTTGCGCTCTTAATACTTCTTCATAAATATCATCCAAATATAACAAATTCAGTAGTTTAAACTTATTTTCGTGATAACGGAACGGTTTTTGCATTAATAATTATAAACGGCAAGCAGAATTATGGTCTTTCCCCAAAATGCTTGCTATCAATTATAAAACGAATGGAGAAAAATACTATGAAAAAGCAATTACTAAAATTTTTTGCGTTGGCTTTGTTTATTACCGGATTGATGACGGCGGTGAACATCGAGGCGCAAACTCGTCCGTATCGTGTTTCCGACAGACAAGTTCAAAACTTGCTTAATCGGATTGAAACCAAAACCGATTCTTACAAAAATGCACTTGATACTGCGCTTGATAATAGCCGTTTGGACGGGACAGACCGCGAAGATAACATCAACGCTTTTGTTTCAGAATTTGAAAAAGCGACAGATGATTTGAGGGACAGATTCAACAACCGGAGTTCTGTCGGAAATGATGTGCAGGAAGTTTTGAATCGGGCAGCTTATATTGATCGCTTTATGACAAACAATCGCTTAAATACAGCGACTCAACGAACTTGGAGAAATTTGCGTAATGATTTGTCAACGCTTTCCGGCTATTACAATGTCAGTTTTAACTTTAATGTTCAGCCGATAAATAACGGAAACACGGGTTATCGCGGTTCGGAAAGAGATATGCGAAATCTTTTAACGCAACTCGAACAACGCACTGATGCTTATAGAAACGAGATGCGAAATGCGCTCGACCGCAGTTATTTGAATAACACACGAAGCGAAACAACTATTTCCGCTTATATTACCGATTTTGAAAACGCTACTGACAAGTTAAAGCAAAACTTCGATGCCCGACGTGCGACTTCAGCGGATGTGCAAGAGGTTTTGAGCCGTGCTAATTTTTTAGACGGCGTGATGCGTGATTATCGTTTTACTGCCAATGCGGAAAACCAATGGCGACTGATCAGTTCCGATTTGAGCAAACTTTCCGGCTATTACAACATCAGCACGAATTATAACCAACCATATTCGCCAATAACCGAATTTGATGCGAGATTGACCGGAACTTATCGGTTGAACACGAGTCAAAGCGACACGGTAAATGACGTTGTTGACCGTGCGATGGGCAGTTATCAGGCTAATCAACGCACCAACTTGAGCCGTAATTTGCAACGACGATTGGCTTCGCCTGAATATTTGGCGATTGAAAAAAGAAATCAACAGGTAACGATTGCTTCGAGTAATTCGCCGCAAGTTACATTTGATGCCAACGGCGTGGCGCGAACCGAAACGACCAATAACGGACGCTCGATAAAGGTTACAGCAACCAATAATTATGACGGCGTGGCGTTGAGTTATGAAGGTGATCGGGTCAATGACTTTTTC
>JANOXW010000106.1:0-3427 GCA_031418635.1 Acidobacteriota bacterium | reverse complement strand
CGAACGCGCCCGTGAAGGCGTTTTTCTGGCGTTTCAATATCCGGTCGAAGTTCCGGGCGTTTCAAATTCGCAGTTTTTGCGGCTCGCTTACAACGAAAAGATGAAGCACTTAGCGCAAGAAGAACTTGATCCTTTGGAATTCAACGATTATTTGACGGAAAAAGCAAAAATCGTGGATATGGACAAATCGTTTTTTAAGCGTTCGGTCAACGAAGGATTTTCGGGCGGCGAAAAGAAACGCAACGAGATTTTGCAGATGGCTGTTCTCGAACCGAAACTCGCGGTTTTGGATGAAACCGATTCGGGTTTGGATATTGACGCGCTCAGAATCGTTGCTGAAGGTGTGAACAAATTGCGCTCGGCGGACAATGCAATCATTCTCGTAACGCATTATCAGCGGCTTTTGAATTACATCACGCCGGATTTCGTTCACGTTTTAGCAAACGGAAAAATTGTCAAAGAAGGCGGAAAAGAATTGGCATTGGAATTGGAAGAAAAAGGCTATGATTGGGTAAAAGCGGCGACGAAATAGATGAATAATTTAATAGAAAAACTCAAACAGACAAAAATTGAAACTTTAAGTTATTTTGATCTGTCCGCTGAATTATTGAATAAAACTTATGATTCTAATAAATGGAGCGTGCAGTATTTGTTACACCATTTAGCTGATGCCGAAACCGTTTTATTTGACCGAATAAAACGAGCTATTAGCGAACCAAAACAGGTTTTGCGGGTGTTTGATCAAAGTTTATGGGCAGAAAATTTGAATTATTCTCAAGTTCCGTTGGTGTTATCGAAAAATGTCTATTCCTCCGTGAGAGAGGCGATAATTTATTATGCGGAAATTCACTATGAAAAAAATGGGCAACAAGAATTTGTTCACAGCGAAACCGGAATTAGAACTCTGAAAGAAGAGTTTGATAAAGTTGCTTGGCATAATCAACATCATTTAGCACAAATTAAACAAGCTATTTCTATTGGTTAGGCGATTTACAAAGAAAGTTTAAATATGTCAAAAAAATTAGTGAAAGAAACAATTTATACAAAAGATTTTCAAGCAGTTTTAGAACAAACAAAAGAGGCTTGGCTGAAAGATTTGCGCGAAAAAGCGTTTGCATATTTCACGGAAAACGGTTTTCCGACTCCGAAAGATGAAGAGTGGAAATATACGAATGTTTCGCAAATTTCAAATTTCAAATTTCAAATTTCAAATTCAAATACTGAAAGCCAAACGAGCGATTTTTTGAAAGATTTTGATTACAAACGAAATGGCTTTACGGCGTTGAATTTAGCGTTTGCGGATGTTGTTTTGGTAACGATTCCGAAAGAAACTTCCGTAGAAAAACCGATTGAATTTAATTTCAAAGCAGACGAAAACACAGCGAATTTTCCGCACGTTATCGTTGTTGCTGAAAGTGGAAGTAAAGCGACGATTATTGAAAATTACGAATCAAACGGTGCGAGTTTTACGAATTCGGCGATTCAGATTTTTGTCGAAGACAACGCGAATTTGACGCATTATAGAGTTCAAAAAGAATCAGCGGAAGCGTTTCATATCGGCACGACTGAAATTAGTTTGAAGCGCGGAAGTTTTTATAATTCGACGAATATCAATCTCGGTGCAAAACTTTCGCGCCACGATATTCATTTGAAATTTACCGCCGAAGGCAGCGAAGCGTTTGTTGACGGGCTTTATATGTTGAGCGGAAATCAGCATCACGACACGCATTCGACGATTGACCACGCGCTGCCAAATTGCGTTTCGCATCAGAATTACAAAGGCGTTTTGAACGACAAATCACGCGGTGTTTTCAACGGCAAAGTTTTTGTCCGCGAAAATGCAAGCGGAACGGACGCAAAGCAATCGAACAAAAATTTGTTGATGTCGAACGACGCGCGGGTTGATACAAAACCGCAACTCGAAATCTATAACGACGACGTAAAATGCGCTCACGGCGCGACCGTCGGGCAATTGGAAGAAGAAGAATTATTTTATTTATTGAGTCGCGGCTTGAACGAAACTCTGGCGCGAAATCTTTTGACTTACGGTTTTGCCGAAGAAATTGTTAATAAAATCGGCATCGAAGCAATTAAAAAGCAGTTGGACGAAGCGGTTTTGAATCGTTTAAACGCAAATTTGGAGGCATAAAAATTATGAGAACTAGAACGAATTTGATAATTGAAGAAGATATTCTGGCAAAAATTGACGCAATCGCCGGAGAAAAAAACAAACGCGCCGCCGTTATCGAAAAGGCTTTGCTCGAATTTATTGCGCGGGAAGAAAAAAAGGAAGCAAAGAATCCGAAACCGGAAAATGTTGACGAAAAATCTGCTTCGGGACGCAAACGCGCTGGAGTTTAATGAAAAAAGTAGTTTTGGCAAAAGCGAATGATGATTTTACGTTGGATATTCAGTTCAATGACGGAAGTTTGAAACGATTCGACGCGAAGTCGTATCCTGTTTATCCGGTTTTTCGGGAATTAAAAGATGTGAACCGTTTCAAAAATATCAAAATCGTTTTCGGCACGGTGCAATGGGAAAATGAACAGGATATTAGTCCTAAAACTTTGTATTTGGAAGGGAAAGATATTAAATCAACCGAAGCCGTTTCGAATCGTTTGAATGCGAATTTAGAGGCTTAAAATGGAAAGCATTAATTGGACAACAATAATTTTGACACTTGGCACAGCAATAATTACTGCTTTTGCAACATTGTTTGCCAGTTGGATAGCTCAAAAAACGCAACGACGAATTAAAGAAATCGAAATTGTGGGACAGCAGGAAATAAAAGCTAAAGAATTACTTTTTGAAAATTACCAAAGAAGAATTGATAGATATTCCGAAATACAGAAATGGGCTTTGGACAAAGCAGAGAATGGTTTGGAAAAAATGGCTCAAGCTAATCCAAATGCAACAGAACAAGATGTTATAAAAATGTTTGAAGCAATTTTTGATAGCATTAAAGACCCGTTTCAAGATTGGATTGAGGAAATTGAAAGTGAATTAGTAGTTCTACAAGCGACTGAGACAAACAAAAGACATTTGAAGTTTATTAAAAAATTTTTAACGGCAGAAACAAAAACGAATCTTTCCGAAAATCTCCAAACATTTTATGGAGATTTCCAAAAGACTACCGCATTAATATATGCGTTAAATGAAGAATTGCTTCATAGAAAATGTGAAGCTCTTTTTGGTAATTATTTACCAACTAAGAATTTAGTTAAAAGTGAAAAATGAAAACAGCAGTAACAGAAATGAGCAATTGGGACGTTGAAAAAGTTAGAAAAGATTTTCCGGTTTTATCGCAGACGGTGAACGGAAAACCGCTTCGGTATTTGGATAATGCGGCATCTTCGCAAGTGCCGAATTTGGTGATCGAGCGCGGTTCGGAGTATTTGAAAAAAGAGCATTCCAACATTCATCGCGG
>JANOXW010000105.1:0-3028 GCA_031418635.1 Acidobacteriota bacterium | reverse complement strand
TGAGGAAACTTGATTAATTGAACACAAAACCGCCCAATCTGTTTGTCCCTTTTTGAAAAACTCTCCGTCTATAACATTGTGAGGAACTTTATCGTGCCAAGTTTGCGGAATCGTGCAACCGCGTTTTTCTAAACTTTTTACAATTTTATCAGGTAATTCAGAAAATTCTCTGGGACTCAATCTTACAGCCTCTTTGTTTGCTAATTTTGCTTTTTCTTGAAGCTCTTTGGAACGCACACCAGTATTTACACCATCCTGGCGTGCCTTTTCAAGAAGTTTTTCAAATTTATTTTCTGCCGAAACGAAATTGTTATTGTTTGTAGTTTGATTGACTGAGGTGTTGCAAGAAATTGCAAAAATGTGAATCAACAAAGCGAAAATGAAGGTATGAATTTTCATAAGCAGTCCGATGTTTCGGGCGAAATTTTGTATTTTGTATTTCATTATTGCCAACTCGACAAAAGAATTATGTTAGAAAAGTTAGCGCGAACTGCATTATAAAACTTTTCGTCCGCCGTGACGAATTCGCAGTTTTCACGGACGCTTAAAGCAAGATAAAGCGAATCGTAAAATGTGCGTTTATATTTAATGGCAATTTGGTAGGCATCATCAAACAAAAGTGAAATCTGAGTTAGAGTAAAAGCAACTTGCTGATAAATTTTTATAGCATCCTCGGCGTTTATTTCCGAAAGACTTTGGAAAATTCGTTTCTTCCAAATAATGTTGCCAACTTCTGCCGGAAGCAACGATGGGGCTAGAAACTCAAGCCTTCCCGCTTCGTATTCGTCATAAATCAATTTGGCTTGAGCAGAATCAAATTCGGAAACACACCATTTAATAACAATGCCGCTATCAGTAATTATTTTCTTCATCCGCGCATTCTGTCCTCTCTGATTAGTTCCGTGCTGTCTGTCATATAACCGTGTTCTTCAAAGGTTTTTTCGCGCAATTTCTTCATTTGCCGTCCGACTTCGCGCCGCCGTTCCAGTTCCTTTTCCCACTCGCCAGCCTCTTCGTTTTCAAATTGTTTGGTCAATTCTTCAAGAAATTGCTCAACGCTTTCAAGTTCGCGTTTTTGTGCTTGATGTTCCAAAGATTTATAGGTTTTATCCGAAATTGTTAATATTATACTCATTTTTCTGCTCCAAATAATTTTTTCCCATCAACGCATTCTGTCCTCTCTAATAAGTTCCGTGCTGTCAGTCATTACGCCGTATTTTTCACCCATTTTATTTTGGAATTCAATAATTCTATCCATTACTTCGCGCCGATTGGCAAGTTTGAGTTCTTACCATTGGTCAATAAATTTTTCTATGTCTTCAAAACCTTTGCTGTTGGCGACTGTTTTTAATTTTTCGGAAGTTTTATCGTAAATCGTTAATGTTACGACTCATATTTTTACTCCAAGATGAATGGCGGCAATTCCGCCTGTCAGATTTTTATATTCTACATTATTAAAGCCCGATTCGAGCATCATCTTCATCAAACCTTTTTGGTCGGGAAATCGCGCAACCGACTCTGACAGGTATTCATACGCGCCGCGCGAACCGCTGACTACGCCGCCGATTTTGGGCAAAATCTTAGTGAAATAAAATTGAAAAGCCTGACGAAAACCCGGCACGATTGGTGCGGAAAATTCCAAAATGACGAGTTTTCCGCCGGGTTTCAGAATGCGCTGCAATTCTGTTAAACCGTCTTGCCAATTGGAAAAGTTTCGCAAACCGAAGGCGATTGTTACCGCGTCAAAGGTTTCGTCGGCAAATGACAAATTCATTCCGTCGGCTTCGAGATAAGGAATAAAAAGATTTTCAGGTGCGTTTTTCTCTTTGGCAATCGCTAACATCGGACGGCAAAAGTCTGTGCCGATGATTTTTGCCTTTGCGTTTTTTTGCAATTCCACAGCCAAATCGCCCGTGCCGCAAGCGACATCTAAAACGAGCGCATTTTCGTCGTCCAAAACGCTTTTAAGTTTTTTCGTTACCAATTTGCGCCAGCGTTTATCAGTGTTTCCCGATAAAAAATGATTGAGAAAATCGTATTTCGGCGAGATACGCGAAAACATTTCGCGCACGTCTTTGGCGTGTTTTAGTTCGTCGGCAGTTCTTTCGTTTGACATTAAATTTTAAGTTGAAATTATTGTTTGGCTTCGCTCGATTTTTTGACAATCACGCTGACAATCGGCTGTTTTTGCAAATTTTCGGCAAGGCGTTGAACGTCTGTCAGATTTACATTATTGGCTTTTTGAATTTCGTCTTTCACCGAAATAAGTTTATATGTGTCAACGTCAAGCCACAAATCAGCCAAATCATTAACCGATAAAGTTTGTTGATTTAACTCTGCTATAACTTTAGTTTTAGCTTGGTCAAAATCGGCTTGAGCAATCGGCGGATAAACCGTTTTGCCGTCTTTTTGAAGCAATAATGAACACAGATTTCTAGTCGTTAAAGGTAATTCATTTGATAATAAATTTGCGCGAATGATATAAGTTCCGCGCAAAAGATGCGGTTCAAACGATGATTTACCGTTTTTGGATTCGTCATTTAAACAAAATTGATTTCGCCAAACTTCGGTTAATATTTTGGTGGCGTAAAAATCCTTATCGTTCCGCGCCGCAACCATCATCGCCAAGCGTCGCAAATCATTTTCGGCGGTTGGCAGTTCAATCGAAAGTTCTTTAGTTTCCGGCGCGTCGGGTTGGCGAAAAGTGGCGGGAATTGTTTTATCGGCTTTTCCCCACGCGCCAAAAAAACGACGGACAGCGCGATAAATCAAATCAGATTTGGTGTTGCTGATAACGGCAAGCGTTGCATTATCGGCGGAAAGAAATCTTTGTTTAGCAAAAATCAAATCGGCAAAATCTATTTTAGCAAGCGATTCGCTTGTTCCGTTTTTTGCTCTGCCGTAAGGATAATCGCCGTATAATCTTTTGGCAATGGCAAGGTCGGCGATATATTCAGGATTTTTTTCGAGTTCTTTGACTTTTTCGAGTCGCGCCGCAATTACTTTTTCGAGTCGCGCCAAAGTAATT
>JANOXW010000104.1:0-2548 GCA_031418635.1 Acidobacteriota bacterium | reverse complement strand
ATCACAAAAAAAGCATTTTGATTTTTCAATTCCGAAGCAAAAGACATCAGCCCGACGGGAACGATTTGACGATTCGGAAGCGTTATTTCCCCATTTTGCGCGGCTCGCTTCCAGATCATTTTTTTACCGAATAATTTCGGTCCGTCAATCAATTCGCCGTTCGGCACGGAAATCTCTGATGTGGAATAAACATAATTTTCATCAAAAAACACAAACTCGACTGGCTTGATTCGGTCAATTTTATAAAAATCCCTGCTAACCGTTTCCCAAGCCGCAAACCACTTTGCAGTTTCCGCCAAAGCCGAATCGGTTTGCCGCGTTTTGTTTTCTGATGTTTTCGATTGAGCGAAATTTGCCGCGATGAAAAACGTCATTATCAAAAATATGTTTATTAAACAATTCACAACTCTGTCCATAATTTCAGAGTCTAACTACGAACAACAAATACGAAAAGTTCTCAGATAGGCTTGCCAACACAAAACAAAAAGGACGCAACCGAAACTTCATCCTTTTTATTTTTGCCACGAACAAATACGCGGACTAATTTTTTAAGATTAATTTTCTAAATAGTTTGAAATAAATAATTCTTTTCCTCTTTGATTAGAATTTTCGGTAACATTTCTCATTCCATAAGTTAAATCCCAAGGAGTTATGTTTGCAAAAGAAAATAAATCTCTGACATATTCGTTGTCGTCGTAAGTTATTAACCACTTGTGGCGACAACTTTTCATATTTTCCGCAAATTTAATATGGTCAAACGATTTGTGCATATTTCCGTTTTTTCCGTAAAGCGCGGATTTAGTCGCAGAGTAATACGGCGGGTCGAGATAAATAAAGACATTTTCTCCCTCTCTCTTAACTAATTCCTCGTAATCAAGATTCGTAATAGTCGAACCATTGATAATTTTTGCGAAATTATTTAGCCGCTGAATACTGCTTTCGGTAAAGCGTCCGGCAAACGCGCCTTCGCTGAAACCGCCACTTAGACTTGTTCCCGAAAATGTAATGCGGTTGTAAATGAAAAATGCCGCCGCTCTTTCTAAATCATTGAAATTCGCTAAATTTTCATTCAAAAATCTGTGCAATTCTTTTCCGACGGGAAGTTGGTTTCGCCATTCATAGACTTTATCAACCAAAACACCAACATCTTTCTGCGTCATTTCCCAAAACTTGTAAAGTTCAAAATAAAGGTCGTTCACCCAGAATTTTTTATTCGGAAATCGCTGTTTCGCGTAAATAAAAACCGAACCGCCGCCCAAAAATGGTTCTCGGAATTCATCAAATTCGGGAATCAGCGTCGAGATCAATTTCACGGCTCGACTTTTTCCGCCAGGATAACGTAAAGGGCTTTTTATCATTTTGAAAATTGTATTTTAACAGAAAAATTATTGTGTTTTGCTTCGGCAAAAACTGTTTCGACCAGAAGTTTTTGCGCGGCTGAAAAATTGTTTTCAGCGAAAAAATCAGCAGTCTCTTTTTCGTCGCTCGCCGAACTAATCGCACCTTTGAGTTTTGCCGATGTCAGACACAAAACCGCTTCGCTTTTGACATTCTTTTCGTTGACAGTCACTTCTGAAAGATTGGAATACAAAATCATTTTCAGCAAACCGTCTTTGATGTCGCCTTTACTCGGTAAAATCGCGTTTTTGCTGTGTTTTCCTTCGATCAAATTTACTTTATCATCGGTTAATAAAATCTCGTCAACCGTTAGAAAATATTGTCCGCCCAAATAATTGCTGATGGTAATTTTCGCTTTTGAAAGCGTTGATAAACTTTCTTTCGGCTGAAGCGTGACAAATTCTCGCAACTGCGCTTTTTCGGCTTTTCCTCTCGAAAATGCCATAAATAGAGAAACGTCCTTGCCGATCTTTTGCTTAAAATTGTCCAGCCCATTCGCGCCGTGAAGTTTTACGCCAGTTGAGGCTTCGATGGCGGCGTAAGAAGATTTCACCTTGTCAATAATGTCGTGAAGTTGCGTGTTCAATTCGTTCAAATTCCAATGCAAAGCCGAACTGTGATATTGTTCGATTTCCTTGATTTTCGAAAATACGAATTCATTATCAAACTGCTGATTCGTAATTTTCTGTCCTTTCTTTTCAGCTTTGCCGTAAAAAGCAAAAATCACAAAAACATCCAACAAAGACATCAAAGAAACCGTGTCCCACTGAATAAAATCCCTGTCGCCTTTCGCGCCTTCGTCTTTGACAATCGGAATTACCGTAATCTTTTTCGAGACATTCAAAGTATTAAAAACCCGCTCAAACGGATAAGAGCGCGTCCTTTTCGGCGAAACCCATTTTGAAACGGCAAACGTATTTCGGTCATCCGTCAGCAAACACGCCGAAGGCATTTCGTTAATGTCAAACTCTTCAATCACAACTTTTTTCAATTCGTCCGATAGCAGAACTTTGTATTTTATGCCCGTGATTTTGCCTTTTATATTCATCCGTGATCTTACCGAAACTTTAAGGTTTTGAGTTGAATATACAATAAAAAAGGACGAAGCAAAAACTTCATCCGATCAAAAATCTAAAATCGGAAATGTATA
>JANOXW010000103.1:0-10986 GCA_031418635.1 Acidobacteriota bacterium | reverse complement strand
CGCGGTTTTCAGTGCTTTTCTTATCAGTTTGGGTTTGCTCGGTTTTTATGCTTGGCGGGGAAACGAAAAGTCCGTCGTCGCACCGATTAAAACAGTCGCCGTTTTGCCGTTCAAATCTTTGGCGGCGGAAAATCGCAATGAGGCATTGGAACTCGGAATGGCGGACACTTTGATTGCCAAACTCGGCGGCGAGGAAATTACCGTTCGACCTTTAAGCGCGATTCGCCGATATAATTCCCTCGAACAAGATTCATTGATTGCCGGGCGCGAACTTAATGTCGAAGCCGTTTTGGACGGAACGATTCAAACTTTCGGCGAGAGAATCAGAGTTTCGGCAAAACTGTTTCGCACAATCGACGGCAAGCAATTGTGGACGGGACAATTTGACGAAAAATTTACCGACATTTTCACCGTTCAGGATGCAATTTCGGAAAGAGTCGCGGCGGCTCTGAAAATTCGGCTCGGAAACGCGGAGAAAAAACGTCCGACGGAAAATATTGAAGCATATCAACTTTATATGAAGGGGCGTTACCACGCGCTTAATTTGACGCGAACGGAAACCGACAAAGGCATTGCTTATTTCCAACAGGCAATCGAACTTGACCCGAATTACGCGCTTGCATATGTCGGACTTGCTCGGACTTATCTTCCGATGGCGTTAACGAGCGGTGTGCCTTCCTGGGAAGTAATGCCAAAAGCGAAAGCGGCGGCATTGCGGGCAGTCGAGATTGACGAAACACTCGCTGAAGCTCACGCCGCTTTGGGTTTCACAATTTTTTGGTATGACTGGGATTGGAAGGCGGCGGAAAAAGAATATCTGCGGGCAATAGAACTTAATCCGAACAGCGCGGAAGCACACTTTGGTTACGCGCATCTGCTTTCAAATGCCGCACGACACGAACAGGCACTCGCCGAAGTAAAATTTTCAAGAGAACTCGACCCGGTATCTTTGGTAACTAATGCGCTCGAAGGACAAATACTATTTTTCGCCGGAAGACCCGACGAAGCCCTTGACCGATTAAACAAGACGATTGATTTAAACCCTAACTTCTGGCTTTCACATTTGTTCATTTCCGACATTTATACCGAAAAAGGAATGTACGCTGAAGCCATTGCCGCCGCCAAAAAAGCCGGAGAACTTTCCGGCAATTCACAGTCGGAGGCTTATCGCGCTTACGCTCTGGCGAGATGGGGAAAACAGACGGAAGCGCGAGCCGTGCTTGACGAATTATTGAAACTGTCGAAGACACGTTATGTTCCGCCGTATAATTTCGCGCTGGTTTATAACGGGCTTGGCGAGTCGGAAAAAGCACTCAATTATTTGGAAAAAGGTTTTGCGGAAAAAAACGTGCTGATGGTGTTTTTGAAAGTTGACCCGAAATGGAACAATCTCCGAAGCGAGTCGCGCTTTGTTGATTTGATGCGGCGGATGAATTTTGAATAATTTTACTCGCACTCTTTCGCCGGAATTTTAGCTAAAAGTTTTTGCGAACGTGCCATTTGTTCTTTCACCGCACGGACATTTTTTCTAAACGTGGAAAGCGAATTGTAACCTTCCTGCGCTTCCAAAAGACTTTTCCTCGCCTCGCATTTTCGCTCTGCCTGCAGAAGAATTTCGCCGCGCCGCAAAAAAAATGATTCCTTGCGCGGCATCGTTGCGGAAAGTTTATCGAGCCGCGCTAAAGCCGCGTCGTGGTTTTTGCGCTTGACTTCCAAATCAATTGCCGCTGTTTGCAAAGTTACTAAACCGCCGAAATTTTTGATGCCTTCGTCCAAACCGCGCAAGGCTTCGCTAATTTTGTTTGCCGAAGCAAGCGTTTCGGCGCGTTCGAGATAGATTTCGGCGGAATCTTGCGGCGAAATTGCAATCGCCTCAGTGAAATATTTGACTGAGGTTTCCGTTTGTTTGAGTTTGGCGGAAACTCTTGCCATTGTCAGAACACCTTCAAAACTTTCGGGTTCTTTTGCCAGAAATGTTTCGAGCGCGAGTTTTGCCTTTGAAAATTGTTTAGTATCGAGCCACAATTTTCCGCGCCCTAAATTCACGACCGTCAAATTTGGTTTGAGTTTTTCGGCGTGGTCAAAATCTTTTTCGCTCTTTTTCCATTCCTCGTGCAGACGATAAAGTTCGGCGCGTTTGAGATAAAGCGCGGCGTTGTTTGAGTCTTTTTTTATCTCTTTGGTAACAGCGATAATCTGTTCGTGCAAACCGTCGTGCGCGAAACAATCTCCGATACAAAATAGCGTCGCAAAAACAATTATTAAAATTCTGAAAAGTTTTTTGGTTGAATTTCTCACAGGCAAATTGCAATAAGTCAGAAGAAGTTTCTGCGATAGCGGGCGGTTTAAGTTAGATTTCGTGCTTGATGCCCGAATTTGAATTGACGACATTCAACCGCCCGCTACCGCACACGGTTCTGACAGGGGTTATCGCTTTAAGGTTTTCGCCGAAGCGATGTTTGAATAAGCCGAATTTCCGCCCGCATTATAAGCGCGAACACGATAGCGGTAGGTCGTATTTTTATCTAAACCCGTATTTTGAAAAGTTGTTACGTTTGCGCCGACGGTGGCGATTTGCGCGTAATATATACAAAACGTGTCTGCACAACTTTCGATTATGAAACCGTCTTCGTTTGACGCATTATCCGTCCAACTCAACTTGATCTGCGAATTTGAAACCGTCTTTGCAAATAAACCTGACGGAGCATTTGGTGCAGGAGGAAGAGGAGGAGTGCCTTTGATAATCGTAAAATAATCGGCAATCGTGCCGTTTTCGCGTAGGAATTTCGCGTCGAGGCGGTCGTTATTAACGTCCAAAACCATCGAGCCGAGATTGTTGAGCGAAATAAACATCGCCGGATGATTGAGCGCACCGCCTGAAATTTGTCCCGAACTGCCAGCGACGGCATAAACCGCGCCTTCATTCGGCAGATACGGACTCAAAGCCGATTTCCTATATGCGCCGTCAATGTTTTCGCGTCCGCCGCCGCTGTTTTTCTTCATCGCGTCGGTGAACGTCGTCGAATCGCCATAATGACCGTCAATCAAAAAAGAACGCTCGTAGGAATGGCTGTGTCCCGCCAAAACCAAATCAACGCCCCAACTTTCCAAAAGCGGCAAAACATTCGTCCGCATCTCAATCAATTGCGTTTCCGTGTCGGAATTATGCGAGCCTTTCGTGTAAGGCGGATGATGCCAGAAGGCAATCACCCACGGCTGTATGTTTTGCGACAAATCGCTCTGCAACCACGTCAGCATCGCGCCGTTTATCGCCCGGCTCGAAGTCATCGAGTCCAGACAGATAAAATGAATATTGCCGTAGTTGAACGAATAATATTTCTCCGTTCCCGAAGCCACGCCGCCGGCTTCCGCCGTGGTCGGAAGCGTGAACATCTGAAAATACGGCAGATTGCTCGGCGGATTGATTGATTGCGCGGTGTCGTGATTTCCGATGGTTGACCACAGCGGAGTTTGGCGCAAAACGCTCGGATACATATCGAAAACCGCCGTCTGATATTCGCCGTCCGTACCGTTTTGATAAGCGTTGTCGCCGAGCATCAACAGCAGATTCGTGTAGGTTGCGCCGTTGTAGGTCAGATAAGCATTCCGCACGGCTTGGGCGTTTGCGTCAGCCGTTCCCGAATCGCCCAAAACCCAGATGCGATACGGATTTGCCTGTCCCGCACTGGGCGATGTAAAAAAGAAATGATTTGCATCGTTGCCCGCCAAGGTCGCGGAAGTCGAGCCGATTGAATAAAAATATTTCGTGTTGGCGAGTAAATTTGTCAAACGAATTTCGTGTTCGGTTGTTTGCGTCGCATCGTTAGCCGCTTGCGACAAACTTCCTTGAATCGTCCCGAATTGCACACGGCTGTCGGTCGCAATATTCGTCCGCCAGCGAATCGTCATCGCGTTTGCCGTTCCCATTTGCAGATACGCGCTGCGTGTAACCGAAGCCGTTGGCGTAGCTGATTGTCCGATTAAATCGAAGTCAAAAGTAATGTCGGAGCTAGTTGCATTTACTTGATGAATCTCAACCGATAAAACATTATTTCCCGCGACAAGCAAATTTTGGCTGATAGTTGTTTGCAAAAAAGTGTTTTCACCCACGCCGCTAATAGCAGTCGAAGCTAAAGTTTGATAGCCGATTGTGCCTGCCGGCATATTCGTGCGATAAACTTCTGTGCCATTCAGATAAACAACTGTGCCGTCGTCGCGTAAAATGTCGAGCGTCAAATTACTAAAATCCGCCGGATTTGCAACGGTAAAAGATTTGCGAAAATAAGTTGTGATGTATTTGTTATTCGCATCCGCGCCGTAACTGACAACGGTTGCCTCGTCGCCGTCGCCATAGCCGAGTTGCGCGTTGCCCGCCGCCCAAGCCGAATCGTCAAACGTCGGTGCAGTCCAACTTGTGTTTTGATTCGAGCCGTTGTCGAGATATTTCCACGATTCGCCGCGGGCAACCAAAGTCGTTTGAGCCAAAATATTTGACGAAAGAAACGCGATACAGAAAACTGCGAACAGAATAAATTTTTTCATATTTTGTTTTTGAACAATATGTCGGGAAAATCTTGAGGACTAACAAAATTTTAACTTTATTTCGGGAATTTAACAATACAAAAATTTCGGCTATGATGACGATATGAAAATAGCTTTAATTGGTTACGGCGCGATGGGGAAACTTATCAAAACTTTAGCCGAAAATAAGAATCACGAAATTTCCTTGATTATTGATGAAACGGACGCAAAACTGTCTGCCGAAGAATTGGCGGAAAAGCTGAAAATTGCCGAGGTTGCGATTGATTTTTCGTCCGCCGAAACTGTTAGAAGAAATGTCGAAGCGTGTGTTTTGGCGAAAATTGCTTTAGTTGAAGGCACGACTGGTTGGAATGCGGAACGCGATGCAATTAAACAACTTATTGAAGAAAATGACGGCGCGTTGGTCTTTGGCGCGAACTTTTCAATCGGCGTTAATTTGTTTTATCGAATCGCTGATTTTGCGTCGCAACTTATCAGCAAATTTGAAGATTACGAAGCATTTATCGAAGAACAACATCATTCGCGCAAAAAGGACGCGCCGTCAGGGACGGCTTTGAAATTAAAGTCCATTGTGGAAGCAAATATCAAGCAAGATTTTAGCGTTTCTTCAACTCGTGCGGGCAATATTCCGGGAACGCATCGCGTCGGTTTTGACGGAAACGCCGACCAAATTTTACTCGAACATCTTGCACGTTCCCGCGAAGGCTTTGCTTCGGGCGCAATTTTCGCGGCGGAATGGATTGTCGGACGCAGCGGGTTTTACGAATTTACCGACGTTATGGATGAGATAATAAGGCAAAAGTAAAAAATGGGAATGTTTGATTGGTATATACCTGATTCAGATTTGAATTGCCCAAATTGTGGTTCACTTTTAGAAGATTGGCAAGGCAAGGATGCGGCTTGCGCTTTATTTGTTTGGAAACAAGGTTTTAAATATCCGATTGAACAGAAAGGAAATGATTGCAACATTGATATTGACAAGAGAAATAAATTCCGATTACCGGAGTTTTTTAAGATTTATAACCACTGCGATATGTGTGATGACTATCGGATAGTAGCAGATTGTAAAACAGAAAATGAAGTTTGGGTTGAAGTAATTGAAATAAGATTAGAAAAAAGACAAAAGTTACCTAAAAAATGGTTTAATCAAGCGTGAAAACCTTCTGTATTTCAAGCAAGAATCAGTTTGGTGTTTCTAATTGTTATGTTGACCAATAAATCCGCATCAACGAAAATAATTTTGAAAACGCGGGAATAAATTTCTCAAAAAATCGCCTTTTGCTAGTGTTACTAATTACAAATTTCAATTCAAATTTACAAGGAGAATAAATGAAATACACAAAAACCATATTGACACTGTTTTTCGTCGGGATGTTTATGATTTTTTCGAGTTCGGCAATTTTAGCGCAGGACACGAAGAAAGATGACGCGATGAAAAAAGATGAAATGATGAAGAAAGACGAGGCGATGAAGAAAGATGAGGCAATGAAAAAAGACGACGCGATGATGAAGGACGACGCGATGAAAAAGGATGAAATGATGAAGAAAGATGCGATGATGGCGAAAGAAGATGTTCGCCCAATCGTTGCCGTCATCAGAGCCGATTGGTGTCCTTATTGCAAAAAAGTCGAGCCGGTAATCTCCGCTTTGATGCCTGATTATTCAGAAAAAATTCACTTCGTCGTCTTTGACGTAACCAACGAAACGACCACTGCCGAAGCGATGAAACAAGCCGCAGAACTCGGTTTAAGCGATTTCTTCAAAGACTTCAAAGGCAAAACTTCCGCTGTCGCCGTTTTGAAAGACAAAAAAGTCGTCTATAAAACTTCCAACAACGGAAAACGCGCCGATTATGAAAAGGCTTTCGACCAAGCGTTAAAGTAAATCAAATCGTTAGTTTTTATAGGAAAGCGTAAGATTCAATTGTTTGAGTTTCACGCTTTTTTTATTTTTTGAGCAAGAGAAATTGATTTTTACAACATTACAAAATTTTGGACATTGTGTTACCGAAAACGGCGCGGATTTATCTCATATTTCTTGATTTTATAACCGAGAATTCTTTCGGTGGCATCAAGCAATTTGGCGGCTTTGGCGACATTTCCTTTGGTTGATTTGAGTGCGTCTTGAATCAAATCTTTTTCGTAGGATTCAACCGCCGAAACAAGCGAAACCTGTGTTATTGTTCCCGAAACTTCTGCCGTTTGCAGTGTCGGCGGCAAATGATGACCGTGAATGACATTTGCATCGCAGACCAAAACGGCACGTTCAATCGTGTTTTCGAGTTCGCGGACATTGCCGGGAAAATGATAACTCGTCAACATATCAATCGCCGGAGTCGAAATTCGCCGAATCCGTTTGTTGTGTTCTAGTTCGTATTTCTCCAAAAAATGTTCGGCAAGCAATAAAATATCGGATTTGCGCTCACGAAGCGGTGGCAGAAAAATCGTAAAAACATTCAGACGATAAAACAAATCTTCGCGGAAACTGCCGTCAGCAATGGCTTCTTCGAGATTTTTATTGGTCGCTGTAACAACCCGAACATTGACCTTGACAGTTTCCGTTCCGCCGAGTCTTTCAAACTCTCGTTCCTGCAAAACGCGAAGCAATTTTATCTGTGTCTGCGGTGGCAAATCGCCGATTTCATCGAGAAAAAGCGTTCCGCCATCAGCCATTTCAAACCGACCTTTTTTGCGTTTGTCCGCGCCCGTGAACGCTCCCTTTTCGTAGCCGAAAAGTTCCGATTCAATCAAAGTTTCGGGCAAAGCCGCGCAATTTACTTTGACGAAAGGCTTTTTTGAACGAAGCGAATTGTAATGAATCGAATGAGCAATCAATTCCTTGCCCGTTCCCGATTCGCCGCGCAGCAAAACCGTCGTATTTGAACGCGCAACTTGCGTAACTTGGTCATAAACCTGCCGCATCGCTCCCGAACTGCCGATAATATGCGAAAAATCATATTTTTCTTTGAGTTCCTGCCGCAGATGCGAGTTTTCTTCGAGAAGCTTTTTTCTTTCGCCTAAAACCGCGTGGTCAATTCGCAAAACTTGTGCAATCATTGAAGCAATTAGCGTTAGAAAAATAGTATGATATTCAAAATCAAAGTCTTTTTCATATTCAAATTCCGCCGCAAAAACTCCTAAACTGCGGTTTTGTAATAAAATAGGAATAGAAACCAAACTGCTTTCACGGTTTTTGTTTTGGAGAAAATCAAGCGACGCTTCAAAGCTAAGACGTGGGACAATTATCGGTTTTCCGCTTTCAAAAACTTGTCGCAAAAGACTTTTTTCAACTTTATTTTCAAGTTTGCGAAATTCCGCAACGCTCAAACCACTAATCGCAATCGGATTCAGCATGTCGGTTTCGTTTTGATGAAGCAGAATAAAACTGCGTGAAACATCAAGTTTTTTCTCAAGAAGTTCTAAAAGTGATGTCAGATTGGTCTTCAAACTCTTGGTTTCAACTAGAATTTGACTGATTTGTAAAATTGTTTCCAGCGTTTTTTGATTCATTTACGACAAAATTGTAAGACAGATAAAATTCTTAGACAAAATTGTAGCAGAAGTTGTTATAAAAGTAGAAGGCTACGTTTAGAGCAAAGGTGCGAAATGTGGCATTATTACGCCCTTGCTCTAAACGTAGCCTCCTGCCCTATTCTACAAAATTGTCATATCAAAATCAAATTGCGACAAATTTGTAAGAAACTATTCTGTTAAATTGGAATTCATTTCTCAATATTACCACAAATGCAGTAAATACAGTAGTTATATTTCAATGGCACGGACATTGCACTATCAATTAAGGTAAAAATTCTACACAAAATTTTGGAGTTTAAAAAATGTCTGTAATTCGTCTGACGAAATTTATTTCAGTTTTTTTAATAATTGCGGCTTTGCCGATGATTTCATTCGCTGAAGAATTGAATGAACGCATCGCCAAACTTGAAACAGCCGCTTCGACAGCCCAAGCGAGTGCCGATAATGCTTGGGTTTTGATGTGTTCGGCATTGGTTTTGCTAATGACCGTTCCCGGACTTGCACTTTTTTACGGCGGACTTGTGCGGCAAAAAAATGTGCTTTCGACGATGCTGAAAAGTCTTATTTCCATCGGCATTGTTACGCTTATTTGGGCTTTTGTCGGATATAGTTTAGTTTTTTCGGAAGGAAATTCATTTATCGGCGGACTCGATTTTGCATTTTTAAGAGGCGTTGGCGCAGAACCGAATCCTGATTATTCGACGACGATTCCGCAACAGACGTTTATGATTTTCCAACTGATGTTTGCGATTATCACGCCGGCACTTATCACGGGCGCGTTTGCGGAGCGCATAAAATTTTCTGCAAAGATTGCATTTACAACACTTTGGACGCTTGTTGTATATTTTCCGTTGGCGCATATCGTGTGGGGCAAAGGCGGATTTTTGAATGCGGCACTTGGCGGAAGTTTTCCGGCACTCGATTTCGCGGGCGGAACGGTTGTGCATATTTCGTCAGGCGTTTCGGCTTTGGTGTGCGCTCTTTATTTGGGCAAACGGATTGATTACAAAAACGAACCGACTGCGCCGCATAATACGGTTTTCAGTTTGATTGGCGCGGGACTTTTATGGTTTGGTTGGTTTGGATTTAATGCCGGAAGTGCTTTATCAGCAAGTAGTTTGGCGACCAACGCTTTTGTTACGACGCATTTTGCCGCCGCGAGTGCGATGCTTATTTGGGTAATTATCGAATGGCTCAAACACGGTAAACCAACGGTTGTCGGCGCAATTTCGGGCGCGGTTGCCGGACTTGTCGGCGTAACTCCGGCGGCTGGTTTTGTAACGCCGATGTCGGCAATTTTTATCGGTTTGCTGGTCGGAATCGGCTGTTATTTTATGGTGTCCGAAATCAAAAAACTCTTTGGTTACGACGACACTTTAGACGTTTTCGGAATTCACGGTTTCGGCGGCACAATCGGCGCGATTATGACCGGCGTTTTAGCGACGAGTGCCATCAATCCGATTTTCAAAGATGCGAGTGGAAACGCGCTACCGGTCGGATTGATTGATGGAAACTCGGCACAGATTTTCAATCAATTAATCGGCATCGGCGTGGCGGTTGCGCTGGCGGCAATCGGCACGTTTGCAATTCTGAAATTGGTTGATATTTTCATCGGTTTAAGAGTCAGCGAAGCCGAAGAAATTGTCGGACTCGACGTAACGCAACACGGCGAAACGGCTTACGTTTTTGAAGGCGATTTGATTCATATTTCGGGTGGAAATTTAGGTTTCCCGAAAGAATCAATTCCAACCAAAATCATTTCAACCAATCTTGCTCTGGAAACAGATTAGATTTCCCAACTAATTTTCTTCTCCTACACCATCGGAAAAAGACGCAGTTTCTCCAGAACTGCGTCTTTCTTTTTGTTGCAAAGAATTTTACGCAGTCCGCTTTTGGTAACTCGGCAATTATGGTCATATAATTTAAAGCTGTGTCAAAATACAATTTTGCAAACGAAAAATTATGACGATGAAACTCGATTGGATGCGCGGTTGCGGAACGGCATTGGTTACGCCGTTTAAGAAAAATGGCGCGATTGATGATGGTTGCTTTAAGTCTTTGGTTGAAAGGCAAATCGAAAATGGCGTAAAACTGCTCGTGCCGTGCGGAACAACCGGCGAAGCCGTAACGATGGATGAAAAAGAGCGTCTGCACGTTATCAGAATGACGATTGAAGTCGCGCATAAATTAAAGGCAAAAGTCATCGCCGGAACAGGCAGTAACAACACCGCCGCGACGATAGAATTTACCCGAAAGGTGCGCGAAGTCGGCGCAGATGCCGCGCTTATCGTTGCGCCTTATTACAACAAACCGACGCAAGAAGGAATGTTCGCGCATTTCGCGGAAATCGCCAAATCGGTCAAAAAATTCCCGATAATGCTCTATAATGTGCCATCGCGCACGGCTTCAAATATTTCCGCCGAAACGACTTTGAAACTTGCCGAAGCGTTTGAAAATATCGTCGCAACCAAAGAAGCATCAGGAAATTTTTCGCAAATTATGCAGATAATTAAGCATCGCCCGAAAAATTTCAAAGTCTTTTCAGGCGATGATTTGTCAACTATTCCGCTAATTTCAATCGGTGCGGACGGACTTGTTTCGGTTTGCGCGAACGAAATTCCAAAAGAAACTTCCCAAATGGTCGAATCCGCACTCGACGGCGGCTATTCAAAAGCACGGCGAATCCATTACAAAATTTTGGATTTAATGGAAGCAAATTTTATCGAAGCCTCGCCCGCGCCGTGCAAATTCGTGATGCAAGAAATGGGACTTTTGGAAGAAAATATAAGATTGCCGCTTGTTCCCGTAACCGAACCGACGCGAAAGAAATTGAGAGAGATTTTAGATAATCTAAACAAATAAAATAAAAAACTCAATGAAAGAAATCGAAACATATCTCAGGCGAATGAGC
>JANOXW010000102.1:0-1929 GCA_031418635.1 Acidobacteriota bacterium | reverse complement strand
GCCCCAAAAGCCGGACTCTTCGAAATTGCTAACGGCGGCACGCTGTTTCTGGACGAGATCGGTGAAATACCGTTGGGACTGCAAGCTAAACTCCTCAAAGCCGTCGAGGAAAAACGAATTCGCCGCGTCGGAAGTAATATCGAACGCCCGGTTGATACCAGAATTATGGCGGCGACCTCGCAAAATCTCGAACAAATGGCGGCGGATGGTCGCTTTCGGGCTGATCTTTTTGACCGTTTGAATATTCTCAAACTCGAAACCGTTCCGCTCAGGTTTCAGAAAGAAAAAATCAGAGATTTATTGCAAATCGGTTTGAAAAAGGAGTGTGCGGCGATTGGTCGGACTAATCCATTTGAAATTTCGGATGAAGCATTCGCTTTGCTGGAAAATTATGATTGGCACGGCAATTTTCGGGAACTTATTAATTTTGCGACCCGGCTCTCGGTCGAATGTTTTGACGAGTCGGTTATTTCAGCCGCCGTAGTCAGCCGGATTTTAGGCGAAAGAATCAATCATTCGGAAGGATTTCAAGCCCACCAAAAAGCAGAAAGTAACCTGACGGAATATGATTTTCGGGCGGCTAATACTCAAAATTTAATCACCGTTACCTTTGACCCGAAAACCGACGATCTCGCTCAAATCTATTTGAAAGCGGCGGGAAATGTCATCTCGCACGTTTTATCGGAAACGGGAGGTAATTTACGGCGGGCGGCGCAAATTCTAGGCGCGGATCACTCGACGCTTTCACGGATTATGACAAAATTCAACGCTCGCTGCGAAGTGAAAAATTTCCCGATTTCGTCATCAACAAAGACAACAACCAAGGCAAAATTTGCCAGTGCCGCTTAGGGTTATCCATAATCAATATCTGGAGTAAAAAACAAAAACAAAGTAAAAATTTATGACCGAAACCGAAGAAAAAAAAGAAGCTGTCAGCAACGCGCAGGATTGGGCAATAATTCCATTCGATGAAGCCGAAGATGAAGCGCGATGGACTCGCCTGATTGAAGAAACCGATAAGTTGATTGAAGAAGCCGCCGAATTGGAAGCTGTTCACGGTGAACTTTTAACGGAAAACAAATTGAGTGATATTGAGTTTTCAGAAAAACAACCTGATGACGAGCTTTTTTGAAAAGAGCAAAAAATTCAAAAAAAACACTTTCTTGCCGGATGAAATATACGTCCGGCTTTTTATTTTCAAATCCCATCCGCACCAAAACGAAAAAAAAGCGGTTGGCAGATAGGCGAAAGTTAAAACAATTTAAAAAGTATGGAAATTTTAAGCAGCGGATCATTCATCAATCTTGAAAATCAGGAGAAAATCGAGCAGTTGAAATTTACTGCCGTAGAGTTGGCAAACGCGGCATTAGAAAGTGAAGGTTTCGTCAACGAAGAAGAACCGGCGAGAAAACTTGCACTCGAATTTTGGCAAGGTTTGGAATATATGTGCCGCGAAAGCGAGCAGGCAACAATTCAAAATATCTTTCTCAATCACTTTCTTGAACGTTTGCGGGAACTTCGCGCTCCCGTTTCAACTGTTGGTATAGTTTCGGCAAATGAATCACAAATTGAAACTTTGGACGTAGTTGAAATCCCAACAAATTCAGAAGATGAGTTTTTGGGTGTTATTGAAACGGACGAAGCGGAAATAGAAGCCGAGCAACCTTTTACTGAGGAAATTTCAATTCAAGCTGAAGACTCTGCAACGACAGAAAATGATTTGGCGGATGATGTTGAAATCGAAACGGCAGAATCCGATTTACCCGAACCCGAAGATTTAAAAGATGTTGCCGACGATGAGGTTGAAACGTCAGATTCGGAAACTGATATTCAAGCAAAACCGATTGAGAGCAGTTTCGGTTTGCCCGAAAAAGAACCGTATCAATTTAACAAATGCACGGTGACGGTAGCGATTCAACTGCTTCCCGT
>JANOXW010000101.1:0-3452 GCA_031418635.1 Acidobacteriota bacterium | reverse complement strand
AATTGCGGAGTTACTTGGAATAATATCAGTAAGATTGATGCCGCTAAAATAGGTTTTGGCATCCCAAAACTTTCAAAAGAAAAAGCAGGCGAAGATGATGACGACGACGATGAAACTGAAGGTTCAGAGCCGAATAATGAAAAGCTATACCATACCAACGGATTTGACCGTCAAGAGGTGTATTACGATAAATGGACGGAGAAAATTTATATAACGACTCAAATGGCTTCCGGCGGTTATTCACCCGTCACTGGAGTTAAAGTTCCGGCAATTAATAAATATGGTGTTTTGATGTCCTCCGATAACGGTCAAACATGGGGTCTTTTGAAAAACGGTTTTACCGACAAAAGTGTTATGGTTATGACGACAACCACGAACGGAAGATTTTTTATGTTCTCGGCTTCCGGCGGCAAACCCGTTTTGTATTTCACGCGACAAAAAAGGGATTTTGACTTGAGCAGTCTGGATTCCGTAAATATCAGTTGCAAAAAGGATTATCCGCTTTATCCTGATAAAGCTCAGAAAGACAAACAGATTCACCAATGGAACAAACTTGCGACTTTTTCTATTGCCAGAGGTCATTCTCAACGTGCCACTAATGCTTGGATAAATTCGGTTTATATTTCGTATCCCGTGTTTAATCATTTGGGAAAAGGCGAATTGATGATCGTAAAGGTTGATTTCATTGAACCTGATTTTCCAAACACAATTCTCACAAATCAAAATTGCTATGCTGTGAAGGCATCAGACAAGGATCATTCGCTTGGTTACGGAACTTTTGTCGAATCAACCGAAGAAGGCGTAAACATAAAAAAAGGTAATCCATTTATCGCCGCCAAAACGCTTTTCTTTTATGCCGAATCAACCACCGGAGATAATTTTAAAGGAGAGAAAAAAGCCGCGTTCAAAGGGATTTTTATTGATAACCGGACAAGTTCGTTTAGCGATGATTTTTTCCTGTCAAAAGACAACAACAATGATCGTTGGTTCACAGCCAATGATGGCGTTGGTCACTACACCAAAGGAGCGTATTTTGTTCATCAACAAACACAAAATTACTCCGTGCAATGGTCTGAACCCGACGGCATTCACGTCAGCGTAATTTCGGGACTTGAATTAAAGCGGGATGCCGACAAGAAGTTTTTGGAAAATCATAAAAAATACACGAAGAAAAAATAAATCAAGGAGAAATTATGGGATTTATAGATTCATCGCCCGAAAAGGTTATAAAGGTAATTAAAGAGTTTTAAGCCACCGTAAAGATGTTGAGATGAGATTGAAACTATCAATTATTAAAAACTTTTGAAATAGCTGAGTGTTAGCAAGTAGAAACAAGATTATTTTTATTGAGGTTATATTATGGCGAAGAAAAACTTTAAATTAATTCCTGCCCAAGGACAAATTGACCCGACGGCTTGTTGGATCGCGTGTTTAAGTTGGTGGCTGAAAGCTGTCCACAATACTGATATGCGACAAATTGATATTATGGGACTTTTTGGTGCGGTTTGGTCAGCTAACGGGACAATTAACCCAACTGCCTTGAAAGCAGGAATCGAAAAGAATAATGCACTATTTAAGATGAAAATTGAAACAGTTTTTCCCGCTAGTCTGGCATATTGGGCGGAAGGCGATACCCCAACCATAATTGCATTTCAAACTCCAAGCGGCACCGGACATATGAATGTTTTATACGATTTAACAAAAGATTATAAGGAAATCTGGGCAATGGAGCCGTGGTTTCCCGAAAATTTGCAGGTTGTATATGAACCCGGAGAAATTCCATACGTTAGCGACGGTAAAAAATTTACCGGAATGCACCTCAAGCGGGTATTGAGTTATTACCAAACGGCTTTAAGAGAACAGGATGTATTATTTATAGGTTATCCACAATAAACCGGATTATTTCAAAACAAATCGGTTGATGTCGTAAATGAAACTCAAGTTGTTACACCGCGACCGCCAACCGTTCCGACTGTCGCGGGTGGCTTTTAAATCTTTCCGATGTAGAGAAAAGCAGGATTCTATCGTAAAAAATATGTCGCTGTTCATTGATACTTTTTTATTTCTTTGACCATTCAGCAAATTTATCGGCAACTTCGCGGGCTTCGACCTCAAACGGAATTTCAAGATAGGCTGCGTGTCTTGATATAACGTCCCATTTTTCTTTTGTCCGTAGGTTTTTCCAGAAATTTGTCAGATATGTATAAAAAAATCTGATAAATCCCTCGCGTCTGTATTGAATAACGTGAGTAATTTCGTGGACAGCGAGTTTTTGTGGAAGTGTTAAGAGATTTTCTTGATTTAAAGTTAAAAATTTCGGCAAGATAAAAATGCGTCGTCCAAAGGTTATGCCTTGAACATTTATTATCTTGGTGATTAGTTGTGTTATATTTCCGGCGTAAAAATGAATCTTAGGCAAACTGAAGTTTTCATCGTTCAAATACTCACGAAAAAATAATTCAAGTTTTTGATGAGAACTGTCTGCGAGTTTCATTAAAGGTTATTATACAAAAATAGCGGAAAACTGAAATTTGCAGAATCAGTTTTTCCGCCTCATAGTGGTTAACCTTTGTTTATTTCGTTACCGGCATTTTTAACTGCATCGCCGACAGCATCAATGGTGTCGCCGACTCCGCGTTTGAATTTTCCCCAAGTTTCCTGCGTATTTCCTTCCGCGTTTTGAACCTCACCTTCGGCTTCCAATTCACTGTCGCCGGTGGCTTCGCCGACTTTATCTTTTACCCAACCTTTTGCTTGTTCAAATTTCCCTTCAACTTCGTCTTTATTTGGTATTGACATATTTTTTACTCCTTTTTCAAATTAATGAATCGCTTTAATACGATTTAATGTTGCCTTTGTAAAAACGCAATTTTTATGCCAAGCCATTATTACTACATTCCTTTATATGTCGGACCGCCACCGCCTTCGGGCGTTACCCAATTGATGATTTGATACGGATCGGCAATATCGCAGGTTTTGCAGTGAACGCAATTTGAAAAATTAACCTTTATTTCGCGCCGTCCCGATTTTGCATTTTCCTCCATTTCATAGACCGCCGCCGGACAAAAACGCTGACACGGATTGCCGTATTCTTCAGCACAGCGCGTCGCGCAGATTTCCGTATCGAGAATATGCAGATGCGAAGGTTGGTCTTCGTTGTGCGAAACTCCCGCGTGAAAAACGTCCGTAACTTTGTCAAAAGTCAATTCTTTATCAAATTTCAAATCAGGATAACGTCCGTTTTGCACGTTGCCGTTGTAATCGTATTCTTCGAGTTTTTCCATCCGTTCGTGTCCCGCGATGTGATGTTCTTTCGGCATAAATCCCCACGCTAATCCGCCGGTCAAAAACTGCAAACCGCCATTGACGAGTGCCGACCAACGACCGCGTTGAAAAGATGCATGAAAATTGCGGACGGCAAAAAGTTCGTCGTAAATCCAACTCATATTTAC
>JANOXW010000100.1:0-3309 GCA_031418635.1 Acidobacteriota bacterium | reverse complement strand
TAAAATAATATTCCGAATTTGTATTCTGTTATGGGCAAAGAAGATTGGTATCGAAAAACAACGTGGTCAAAATCAGACAAGGAAGAATTTTTTGAACGTCTGAAAAGAAGCCGAACCAGTTTTCACAAAGCACAATATTTGCGAATTCAAGCAAGTCATCTGCAATCAGTAGGTACAATAGAGATGGCAAATCATTCTTTAGAACTCTTAGATTTGATGTTTAAAGAATTTCCTGAAAAATCAGAACTTTCTTCCGCATTTCTACAAAAAGCTGAATGCTTAATTATTTTGGGAAACATCCAACAAGCAATTTATGAAATGAGAAATACTTTGCAATCTGAACGCGAGTTTCCAAATGTCAAGACTTATGCTTGGTTGGAATTTGGCTGGACAACAATAATTTATCAACTCTCTGATTTATATAATGAAACTCTTGATGTTTTGAACGAATTCAAATCTGATTTGATTTTTCCGATTGATAAATATCGGTGGAATGCAATTCAGGCAATTATTGAAAATGAACGGGGAAATAAAAATGCTGCTAAGAACTTCGCTTTTTCTGCTTTGGAAGCATCATCATTATCGCATTCTGGATTTCGTTATCATCCGAAAATTGGTTTAGTTAAAAACACGAAAGAGGAAATTCATTCAAAGTTAATCGAATTAGCAAATTAAGTGAATAATTCTAAATCTCAAAATATTGCCATCATTGGAAGTGGATTTCTCGGTTTGACGCTTGCTTTGCGTCTTGTCGAAAGTGGAAATCAAGTTACCGTCTACGAATCTGCACCGGAAATCGGCGGATTGGCAAGCGCGTGGCAGATCGGCAATGACATCGTTTGGGACAAACATTATCACGTTACGCTTTTATCAGATTCGTTCACGAAGAAAATCGTTGAAGAAATCGGTTTGGGCGACGAGTTTGAATGGGTTGAAACGAAAACGGGATTTTATACGGATGGCAAACTTGTTTCGATGTCGAACACTTTGGAGTTTTTGAAGTTTCCGCCGCTTGATTTAATCAGCAAATTCCGTTTGGGCGGCACGATTTTTTATGCGGCGCGAGTGAAAGATTGGAAAGCGTTGGAGAAAATTTCGGTTGAAGATTGGTTGACGCGCCTTTCGGGTAAAAAGACCTTTGAAAAAATGTGGAAGCCTTTATTAAAAGCGAAACTCGGCGGCGCATATAAAGAAACTTCTGCCGCGTTTATTTGGGCGACGATTCAGCGAATGTATGCGGCGCGGAATTCGGGCTTGAAACGGGAAATGTTCGGCTATGTGCGCGGCGGTTATGCACGGGTTTTGGAAAGATTCGGCGAATATCTGCAAGCAAAAGGTGTTGAAATTTGCCTTAGTTCGCAGATTGAAACGGTTGAAAATTTAGAAGATGGAAAATTGATTTTAACCGCAAAGACGCAAAGACGCGGAGAGGGAATGTTAGAGCAATCGGCGGTAGCAGATGGATTTTCTGTGAAAAATCCGTCACTTTCAGATTTTAAATCTCAAATTTCAAATCAAAAGACAAAAGCCCAAAGACCGAAAACCGAAAGCCGATTTGATAAAGTAATTTTAACTTGTCCTTCAAACATCGCCGCGAAAATTTTGCCGCAATTGACGGAAGCGGAAAAGGCAAAACTTAAAAATATAAAATATCAAGGCATTGTTTGCGCTTCGGTTGTTCTGAAAAAATCTTTGTCGAATTTTTATGTAACAAACATCACGGACGAAACGCCTTTTACGGGAATTATTGAAATGTCTGCACTGGTTGATAAAAAAGAATTTGGCGGAAATGCGCTTGTTTATTTGCCGAAATACGTTGCGCCCGATGATGAACTTTTTGAAAAAACAGACGCAGAAATTGAAGAAATATATTTATCTGCGCTAGAAAAAATGTATTCGCACTTTGATAGAAAAGATGTTTTGGCATTCAAGATTTCGCGTGTTCGACAAGTTTTTCCGCTTCCGACTTTAAATTATTCTGAAAATGTTCCAAACGTGAAAACTTCGCTTGAAAATGTCTTCATCGTCAACTCGGCGCAGATTACAAACGGAACTTTGAATGTTAATGAAACGATTCAATTAGCTGAGAGATTTTTTGAAGAATTATAGCCGCAAAAATGCACCTAAAACACAAAATATTTTTTGCGAATTTTGTGCATTTTTGTGGCTAAAAAAATCTTTCGATTTTTGTTTGTTGGCAATTTCCTATAATCTTAAAAGTCTATGGACGCTGAAAATTTGCAAACCGATTTGAGCGTAAAGGCTGAAATCAAACTTTATTACGACCTTTATTTGCCTGAAAATTTGAAAACTCCCGCGCCGTTGTTGCTTGCTGTTCACGGTTACGGCGCACATAAACGCTATATGATGCGCGAGGCGCGGTTGATTGCGCCCGAAAATTTCGCTATTGCGTCAATCCAAGCACCGCATCAACATTTTCGCCCAACCGACAGCGGTTATAAAATCGGCTTTGGTTGGCTGTCCGATTTCAAAGCCGAAGAATCCGTTTTATTGCATCAAAATTTTATCTTGGACGTAATCGAAAAACTCGCGGAAAAAGAGATTATTGACACTAAAAAGGTTTATCTCTATGGGTTTTCGCAGGCGTGTGCGCTGAATTTTCGCTTTGCTTTCACATTTCCCAACATTGTTCGCGGCGTAATTGGCGTGTGTGGTGGAATTCCGTCGGATTTAGCGACGAGTGAGAATTATAAACCAACAAATGCTGATGTTCTGTATCTTTACGGCAACGATGACGAGTTTTATCCGCTTGAGAAATTTCAGGGTTTTGAACAAAAGTTGAAAAATTATTTGCCAAACTTTCAAGCAAAACTTTATGAAGCAAAACATGAAATAGCCAACGAAATGCGCGAAGATATGAAAAATTGGTTAGCTGAGAAATGAGATTTAGTAAATCTAAATTGCAACGCTTGAAAAGTCTGAACGGAAGGCAAAATGTCTGCTTGCTTTTGCTTAAATGCGTAAATGAGAAAAAACGAAAACGTGCCGTCGAAAGGTATCGAAGAAAAAGTCAAATGATGCAGCCAATTTATGATGCAGCCAATTTATGAAATGATGGGTAGCATCAAGCCGACATTAGATGCCTATATCAGTGAAGAACAAACTACCCAAAAAGCTAAGTTGCAACATTTTGTAGGAATAACTTCGTTAGTTCTAAGCAAGTGAGAATATGTGTCAGGTGTTATAAAATGTGAGTCGCGCCCTCATTTCTCGACGTAGCTGCAGCCTGTTCTGTGCGCGGCGGAACAGGCTAACAGTATGTTCTACATAATACCGATACATATATGC
>JANOXW010000099.1:0-6055 GCA_031418635.1 Acidobacteriota bacterium | reverse complement strand
GCCGAAGTTGCCGCCGAATCAATCGCTAAAATCAATCCAAACGCGCCGAACGGAACGCGATGGATTAACGCTATTGCCAAAGCCGTTATCGAAATCGAAAACAATCCGTTTATGAGTTTCGACACGGATTCACATTCGCTTTTGATGATGTCAGCCACCAGCAACGCGATTTACACAGCGAACGGCACTTGTCAATGCAAAGCCTTTTTGCAAGGCTTTCCGTGTCGCCACCGTGCCGCCGCAAGACTGATCGTCCGGTTACTCGAAATGACAAACTAAAAGGCAAAGGCTTAGGAAAGCTACCAACAATCCTAAACCTTTAATATCCAAAGGAAACTATTCACTGAAACCAAAGGACACGCTAAGTTTAGCAAACAAAGCCTGTCCTTTCCAAAAAATAAAATTATGGCAGGACAAATTACAAAACGCGGTGAGAATACTTGGCTTGTGCGAATCTTTCTTGGTAGAGAATCGGGCGGTAAGCGCAAGTATTTCAACAAAACAATTCACGGCACAAAGAAAGACGCACAAAAATACTTGGTAGTGAACTAAAAGTAATGCTATTTGAAAAATGAGGAGCAATTTCTTGTAATTGATTCAGCTATGAACAATCAAGAAAATGCTCCATCGAACAATTTAACTTGTCCGCGCTGTCAATTGTCGCACATCAAACTTAATGGTCATACTTATTACGGCAAGCAAAATCATCAATGTTTGATTTGTGGAACTCAGTTTGTTATTCGGGAGGAAGTAGTTTCCGCCCAAACCAAAGAACTGATTATAAGTTTATTGTTGGAGCGCATCTCTTTACGCGGCATCTGTCGGGTTGCCAAAGTTTCTTTGTGCTGGCTCTTAAATTTCATTGAGAAACTTTATGAAATTGTTCCCGAAGACTTGAATTTTTCTGTTCCCGACGATGCCGAGATTGAAATCCTGTCTCTGGAAGCCGATGAAATCTGGTCGTTTGTCGGCAAGAAAGAAAACAAACGCTGGATTTGGTTGATAATTGAGCGGCGAACTCGTCAGATAATTGCCGTCCACATCGGCGACCGCAGCCAAGCCAGTGCCGATGCGTTATGGGCGAAAGTGCCTTTGGAAGTAAAAGCCAAAGCCTTAGTTTTGACCGATAAATGGGAAGCCTATGGATTAGCTATTCCCTCTGCCCAACACACAGCTTGCGGCAAACAAAGCGGACAGACCAGTTTGATTGAACGCTTCAATTGCACCTTAAGACAGCGAGTTTCGCGCTTAGTGCGAAAGAGTTTATCGTTTTCAAAGAGCGATTGGTTTCATCAAGCAGCAATCAAGTATTTCATTGCTCATTACAATCAGGAGCGTCAGAAAATATATGTTGCAACCTGAGCATTACTTTTAGTTCATTACCGAAAATTCTACCAATCAACTGGTTTGTCTGTCTATTCAACTACTGATTCGCATAATATTAATAAATGATTTAGTCTATTAATTATGAAAGATCAGTTAATTCAAATGACCTTTGAAGTTGATTTGGAAACGGGAGAAAAACTAGAACTTCCCGGACATTTTGTCGAAAATTTGGGTGCTGGTAAATGGCTTGTTACCATTCAACCAAAACCCGTCGAGCAAATCAGAAATCATTCCGCTTTTTTGAACAGTTACGCCGAATTGGACGAAGGACTTTATGACGAATATCCAAGCTGGTGATTTTTGGTGGCGAAAATCCCTTTTACAAATGGCGCGGCATCGAAAAAACGTCCTGTTTTAATACTTTGGATTGATGGCAATGATGCAATTGTCGCGGCAGTTACCTCGGCAAAACCGCGAACGCAAACTGATGTTATTTTATTTGATTGGTCGGCAAGAAGGTTGCGAGTGGCTTCGACTGTTCGCTTATCAAGGCTTGATTGTCTTGAAAATTCTTTGTTACTCGCAAAATCGGACATCTTTACGACCAAGACGCTGAAAATATCAAAGCAGTTTGGAAACACCGTATCAAACCGCAGTTTTAATAATCTCGTGCATTAAGATTTCCTTAAAACCAACGCCGAATTTTTTGAACCAAAGCCAATGCAATTGCAAAGCGCAACTTTTACTTCGGCATTTTCTTTTGCCACATTCGGCGTGTAATCCAAATCACAATTTTCATCGGCGACATCGAGATTTATGGTCGGCGCGATTACTTTCTCGTTCAAAGCAAGTAGCGTTGCGCCAATTCCTGCCGCGCCGGATGCGCCTTGTGGGTGTCCGATTTGTGATTTTGTTGCGCTGGTTGCGAGTGAATAAGCGTGTTTGCCAAAGGCGTTTTTGATCGCCTTTGTTTCGATTCTATCATTTAGTTGCGTCGAAGTTCCGTGCAGATTTACATAATTAATCTCTTCAGGCAAAATTCCCGCGTCGCGCATTGCAAGTTGCATCGCCCGCGCTGGTTCAACGCCATTTTCTTCCAAACGGACGCGATGATATGCGTCGCAGGTTGAACCGTAACCAGCAATTTCCGCGTAAATTTTGGCATCTCTGGCTGAGGCGTTTTCCAAACTTTCCAAAACAAAAATCCACGCGCCTTCGCCCAATACGATTCCCGAACGATCTTTGGAAAAAGGACGCGAGGCACTTTCAGGCGCGTCATTCCATTTGTCGGTCAAAACCGTCATCAAATCAAATCCTTTCAAAATTCCCTCCGCTAACGGTGCATCAACTCCGCCCGTCAGCATTATGTCTTGTTTGCCAAGCGCGATGTGTTGCGCCGAATAAAATATCGCGTCGGTGGAACTCGTGCAACCTGTGGAAACGATGTGTGAAAGTCCGTGCAGTTTAAACGCCATCGAAAGCTCCGACGATAAACCGCCGTGCGTCGAAGCTGGAATCGTATAAACGCTTGCCTTACCGACATCGCCCGTGAACCAATATTTGTATTGCTGTTCGGTAAATGCCAAACCGCCGCCGCCTGTTCCTAATATCACGCCGAAGTTTTGTCTTTCGCTTAAAGACAGATTTTCAGCATTGATGCTGGCATCTTGCAATGCTTCCCGCGCCGCCCGAAGTGCAAGTGGAACAGTGCGCGGAACGTGCTTTCGATCTTTTACGTTCAGTTCATTTTGCCAATCAAACCCGCGAACTTCCGCCGCAATTTTTACCTTGCAATCTGTCGTGTCAAAACTTTCGATTCGGCGCACACCACTCACACCGTTTTTGAGCGATTCCCAAAACTTTTCGCGCCCGATGCCGATTGGCGTAATACACCCAAAACCCGTGATAACAACGCGACGCGGTTTGATAAAATTATTAAACATAAAAATAAATGATGCTTCGAGAATAGCATTTTCAAGCAAACTAACGCTAATCTTATAATGGTTCAAATCCGTGTGCTTCAAATTATGGAAATTTCCGTTATAATTCCGACATACAACGAAGAATTGACGATTATCCGCACTTTAGATGCGCTTTCACGGCTGGTGAATGTGTCGGAAGTTATTATCGTGGACGGCGGAAGCACCGACAAAACCGTGGCGATTGTCGAAGGTTACGCGCATAAAAAACCGTTTCAGCTAATCAACATTTCAAATTCAAATCGCGGACAGCAACTTCACGAAGGCACAAAGTATGCAACGGGCGATGTTTTTTGGTTTTTGCACGCCGACACGCGTCCCGTGCAAGGTTGCGCTAAGCAAATCAAACAATATATGCGTTATGATGAGATTGTCGGCGGAAATTTTGAGATTGTTTTTGACGGCAAACGGCGTTGGGCGCGATTTTTGACGTGGCTTTATCCGCAACTGCGCTCAATCGGCTTGGTTTATGGCGATTCGGCGATGTTTGTGCGCCGTGAGATTTATGAAAAAGTCGGCGGATTTCGTAATTTGCCGCTTTTTGAAGACGTTGACTTATACAAAAGACTGCTCAAAAAAGGCGAGTTTCAGCATATCAATCTGCCCGTAACGACATCTTCGCGCCGGTTTGAAAATCGTTCGTTTGTTTGGACGTTTGCGCGTTGGTCAATCTTTCAAGGGCTGTATTGGTTGGGTTTTCCGCCGCGTCTGTTGGCGAAAAAATACAAGGCAATCAGAGAATAATGATGAAAAATTTAGATAACGAGAAATTATTAGCGGCACAAGCAGCCGTTAAATTTATTGAGCCAAACCAGATTATCGGTTTAGGCACAGGTTCGAGCGCAAACTTCGCCATCAAAGAAATTGGCAAGCTGGTTGCCGACGGTTTAGTCATCAAAGGTGTGCCGACTTCCAACAAAACTGCCGAATTAGCCAAAACTTTGGGCATTCCGTTGATTGATATTGACGCAGTTGACGCGATTGATTTGACGATTGACGGAACGGACGAGTTTGACGCGGATTTGAATTTAATCAAGGGCGGCGGCGGCGCGTTATTTCGTGAAAAAATGGTGGCGCGGTTGAGCAAAAGAGAAATTATCATCTGCGATTCGACCAAAAAAGTTGACGTTCTCGGCGCGTTCAAAGTTCCCGTCGAAGTCGTGCCAATGGCTTTGCATTTTGCACAAAAACAAATCGAAAAAATCAATGGCACAGGACAAATCCGCGAAAAAGACGGCAAAATATTCATCACCGACGCGGGCAATCACATCATAGACGTTGATTTTGGCGCGATTGCCAACGCAAATAGTTTGTCCGACAACCTGAATAACATCGAAGGCGTTGTCTGCCACGGGCTTTTTATCGGGTTAGCAACGATGGTGATAATGGCTGACGGAAATAATATTGTGATAGCAAAATAAAATAACATTTTATTGATTGATACAGTCGTATTATTACAGAATTGAGTTGTATTATTCTACAACTGAGTTGTATTATTCTACAAATACTTTAACTTATTATACAAATTTGTTGCTTTATTGTAAAACTAGGTTGTCTTATTACACAATGCTATCGTATTATTACACAATGCTATTGACTTATTACACAATGCTATTGACTTATTGCACAACTTGATTGTCTTGTTTGAAGAATCAATGGAAAGTTTAATAAAAGTTCTGGCAGTTGGCATCGGTGGCGCATTCGGCGCGATTCTGCGTTATCTAATTAGTATTTCGCCGCTAACAAGTTTGTTTGAAAAATTCCCTTTCCCGACCTTTTTTATCAACATTACAGGTTCGTTTCTCATCGGTTTTCTGCTCATCATCTTCACTGACAAACCTCAAATCAACGAAAATCTACGCCTCGCAATGATGGTCGGATGTTTGGGCGCGTTCACCACATTTTCCACGTTTGAACTCGAAATTTGGGGCTTGATAAAAGAAAATCAATTCGTTACAGCATTTCTTTATCTGTTTTTAAGTGTTGTCGTCGGATTCGTCGGAGTTTTGGGCGGAGTTTGGTTGGCACGAAAGTTTTGAGAAAGAATTAAAGATAGTACGAAATTCGATTTAAGCGAAAAATCTTGGCTTTGTGTCTAAAGTCGTTTTTGAAACGGAGTTATGAGAGAGGTTAGGCGGTTTTGGGATAAATGGCACTTATACGTTTATTTAATTTTGTTTCGATTGTTTCAAGAGCCAATTCTCTGTTCGGTAAAAACGGCAGGATGCCGGTTTCCCAGCTATACACCGAACTTTCTGTTACACCAATCAATTGAGCCAAACCACGTCTGGTTAAACCTAATTTATGCCGACGCTCTTTTACTTCTTGACCGTTCATTGAGCTAGTTTTATAGAAATTTTACTTCTTCTGATGAGTCTTAAAACCCAAATAATTAAATTTGTCGTGTTACTTAATTCAACTGACTCAAATTATTTATCACAGTATCTATCCGAAGACGTTCAAGAGATGTTGACGGAGAAATTAATCCGCTTCCGATTTCATTACCTAAATTATTTAGAAAGCTAATTTCAGACTTAAAAGAACGAAATACCACTGTTCCCTCTCTAAGTCTATTAGGCTGACTAACTTCAAGCATCAATTTGTCTTGTTGAACGGTAATCATTTTAGTTGTTTGTTCGCGGGTTAATCCATAAAGGGTTGCTAAAAATTCATCTATTTCAAAATACATTCTCTCATCCTGTTCTTTTAATAGGTGGATGTAAAGCAATTTATTACATAACTGTATTTTT
>JANOXW010000098.1:0-6620 GCA_031418635.1 Acidobacteriota bacterium | reverse complement strand
GAAATTACGCAGGTTGAACGCCGCGCGGTTGAAGATTCGGCGTATCGGGCGAAAGCGTCGGAAGTTTATTTGGTCGAAGAAGCGATGGCAGCAGCAATCGGCGCGGGTTTGCCGATTACCGAACCGCACGGAAATATGGTCGTGGACATTGGCGGTGGCACAACCGACATTGCGGTTATTTCGCTTTCGGGCATCGTTTATTCGCGTGCTGTGCGAATTGCCGGCAACGAGATGGACGAAGCGATTACGCAATTTATCAAACGCAAATATAATCTGCTAATTGGTGAGCGCACGGCGGAAGCTATCAAAATCGCGCTTGGTTCAGGTTTTCCGTTAGAAGAACCGCTGACAATGGACGTGCGCGGACGTAATTTGATTGAAGGTATTCCGAAAACCATCACGATCAGCGATGAAGAAATCCGCGAAGCACTTTCGGATTCGGTGGCGACAATTATCAATGCTGTGCGCGTTGCTCTCGAAAGAACCCCGCCTGAACTTTCCGCTGACATAGTTGAGCGTGGAATTGTTTTGACCGGCGGCGGCGCGTTGCTCAAAAATCTTGATAAACGATTGATGATTGAAACCGGTTTGCCGGTCGTTTTGGCAGATGACCCACTTTCTTCGGTAGTGCTTGGTACAGGCAAGATGCTGTCAGATTTTGAACTTCTCAAGCGCGTCAAATGGGATAATTCATTGATGACGGGAAGTTAAATTAGTGGATAATGGATAATTTTCGGATTTCATTATCCACTATCCACTAAGAAGAGATGATTGAGCGAAGCCAAAAAGAAGTTTGGAAACTAACGCCTTGGCTAATGATTGCCTTGTTGTTGGGCAATTTTGTGTTGATGGCGTTTGATGCTAAAACGCAGAATCAGGAAAGAGTTATCCGTGTTTGGGCGCAAACGGCGGCTAACTTTGTGCAATCTCCCGTTACCACCGTAAGTTCCGCCGTAACTAATTATTTTCAGTCAATCGTTTCCTTGCGAACGGCTCAAAGCGAAAATGACATTCTGAAACAGCGCGTTCAGGAACTCGAAATCAAAGTCCAAAACAGCGAAAGTTTAACGGTTGAAAATGGACGGCTGAAATCAATTCTCGAACTAAAAGAGCAAAGCGATTATAAAATCAAGCCGGCGCAAATCATCGGGCGCGACCCGTCGGCTTGGTTTGACACAATGATTATCAATCGTGGCAGTTTGGATGGGGTAAAATTGAATATGCCGATAATTACCAAAGGCGGATTGGTCGGCAGAGTTTCGGCAGTTAGTCCGCTGACGGCGCAAATTCATTTAATTACTAGAGAAAAAATCAGCGAAGGCGGCGTTATTGGTGAACTCGGAATTTCTAACGCGCTTGGCGTAGTTAGCGGCACGGGCAAAAAAGAACTGCTTCAAATGGGTTATGTGCCGGGTAGTATTGAAGTTAAGGTCGGCGACAGTGTTTATACTACCGGGCAAGAAGGAATTTATCCGTCGGGTTTAAAAATAGGCGAAATCGTGGAGGTGCGTTCCGGGTCGGCAACCGTTCCGCATCAGATTTTTATCAAACCAAGCGCGAATTTTTCGGCAATGCAGGAAGTTGCCGTTTTGCTATATGAACCGCCGTCGCGCCCGGAATTTGATAAATCTTTGCCCAACGCGATGAAGAAGTAAGCGATAGGCAATTCTCAGTTATCAGTCAATCCAAAAACAACTGCTAACTGATAACCGATAAAGAATGGAACAGGTAAAAATCACAATCGCATTGATTAGCGCCATATTGTTGCAGTGGACGCTTCGCAATGTGGCTGAACCTTTTGCGTATATTGATTTTCCATTGATAATTGTGGTTTATGCCGCGCTTCAGCGAAATGCAATCAAAGCGTTGTTTTACGGCACGATTGCGGGCATCGCGGTTGATGCTTTGAGCGGCGGACTTTTGGGGGCAAACGGTTTCTCTAAAACATTGATTGCATACATAGTTTCGGAGATTGTGCGGCGTGTCTATCTGGACAACCTTTTACTGCGAATTCCCGTCATAGCCGGTGCATGTTTATTGAATAATTTGATTTATTACGGGATGCACAAATTGCTGGGACAAGAGCCTGTCGGGGAGTTTGTTACAACATTGGCATATACGATAATCGGAACGACTATTGCCGGAACACTTATTTATTTGATTTTAGATAGTTTTTTTGCGGAAAACTTTAAAAAACGAAGGCGCGAAATTATGCCTTCGCGCCGTCAAACCCGACGACGTAACCCGATTCGGTTAGGGAATAGAAGGTAAGTTATTAGTGGTAAATGGTAAATTGCTCATTAAACTTGCTTACCATTTACCATTTACCATTTACCACTATGAAGCTATACGATCAAGCACAAAATTTAAGTATCAGAGTCAGCACGATTCAGGTTTTTGCGTTTGTTTTGCTGACTATTCTCGGTGTGCGGCTGTATTATTTGCAGGTTATGAAGGGCGACTATTACAGTGACAAAGCCGAAAATCAGCGTATTCGTTTTATTATGACACCTGCGCCGCGTGGGGCAATTTTTGACCGCAACGGCAAACTTTTGGTAGATTCGCGCCCGACGTATAACGTAACTTTATCAAACGAACCGATTAAGAAAATTGACATCAGCGACCGCATTGACAGTTACGCGCAAGGTTTGAATGTTGACCGTCAATTTTTGGTTGAACGGCTGAATTTTATTAAGAAACAGCCCGAATTTGAAACTTTGGTTATGAAGGAAAACGCCACCATTCAAGATATTACTTGGGTTGAGGCGCACGAGTTGGAATATCCTGAACTTCGCATCGAATTACAGCCGCAACGCTTTTATCCGCTTGGCACGACCTTGGCGCATGTTCTCGGTTATGTCGGCGAAATAAGTCCGAAACAACTTGAAAAACCGGAGATGAAAGATAAAGGTTTTCGTCCCGGCGATATTATCGGCAAAGGCGGACTTGAACAGTATTATGACCAATACTTACGCGGAAAACCCGGTTATCGAAAGGTAATTGTTGACAGTCGCGGGCGTGTGCAAAGCGAGATTGAAGTCGTTCAGCCACAAGCCGGACAAGATTTGGTTTCGACCATTGACCTCGATTTGCAACTTGTAGCAGAAGAACAACTAGCAACATCGGCAACCAAGCGCGGCACGATTATTTCAATAGACCCGAACAATGGTGAGGTTTTAGTGATGGCTTCCGCGCCTTCATTTGACCCGAATGCGTTTGTGATAAGAAGTTCAACGCCTGAAGGTCGCAAGGAAATTTCTAACTATTACACCAACGAAGAACGCCCGCTTTTAAATCGTGCCATTCAAGGACGCTATCATCCCGGCTCAACGTGGAAAATTCCCGAATCGGTTGCTGCTTTGCAACAAGGTGTAATTACGGTTGGACATTCAAGTATAGTTTGTGGAGGCGGAATTCAAGTCGGGAATCGTTTTACACGGGATACAAGCGGCAATCACGGAACACCGGACTTGCCTTCTGCTATTACTCATTCCTGCGATGGGTATTATTATCGTTTGGCATTGAAAATGAAGTTGGAAGGGTTGATTAAAATGGCTGAAACTTTTGATTATGACAAGCAGTCAGGGATTGATTTACCAAACGAAAAAGTCAGTCATACTCCGAAATATTATGAGCCTTACATTAGAAAACGGGATGGCGGAAAATGGAATGATATTGAAAGTGTTTTTGCTTCTATCGGACAGGTAACAGTTGATGTTACACCGATTTCAATGATTCGCGCAGTTTCCAGTGTCGGTGTGCAAGGCAGAATGTATGTGCCGCATTTGTTGAAGGAATTTAAGGAAATTGGCGCAGTCGGCGAAGAAGGTGAGAAAAATTATGTGCCGCCGCGTGCCGCGTTTGGCTTTGATCATCCTGAACCGAAAATTATCGAGATGACACCTGAGCAAAATGCATATGTTTTGAAGGGAATGTGGGGAGTAGTTAATAATGGCGGGACAGGGAAACGAATCAAAATGGCAAATTTTGAAATCGCCGGCAAAACAGGAACAGCACAAAACTCGGCAATCGGTTCGGGTGGAGCAAAAGACCACGCTTGGTTTGTCAGTTTCGCACCGGCATACAAACCGGAAATCGCCGTTATTGCACTAATTGAAAACTCCGGTTTTGGCGCAGCGAACGCCGCGCCTACTGTAAAAGCTGTTTATGAGGCTTATTTAGCGAAAACTCGCTCGAATTTGTTGGACGGAAAACAAATAGCTAAGAAATAGTTCGTTGAGTTTATTGAGTTTGTTGAGAATAAATCTTTTACTCAACAAACTCAATAAACTCAACGAACTCAAAGATATGGTTCTTCTCGAAAAACGTAATTTCAAAGATTTTGATTGGCTGGTTGCCATTCTTGCAGTGGCTATCGTTTGTTTTGGCGTGTGGCAAATTTATAATGCCCAGCCGAATGAAAGTTATTGGTCAAAGCAAATCGTTGGATTGTTTATTGCGCTGACTGCTCTAATGGTCGTTTCCATCACTGATTATCGCCGTATTATTGATGCCGCGCCGATTTTCTATGTGATTGGTCTGGTTTTATTGTTACTCGTGCTGACTCCGTTGGGCGTAAAAGTCAATGGACAACAGGCGTGGGTAAAATTGCCGTTGGTCGGACAATTTCAGCCGTCGGAATTTGTCAAAATTCCCGTCGTGCTGATGCTTGCCAAATATTTTGGTGCGCGTCGGGACGGAACATTAAAGTTAAAAGAATTTCTCATTGGCTGTGCGATTTTAGCCGGACCGATTGCACTAATTATGCTTGAACCCGATGCCGGGCAAGCAATGACATATTTCCCGATTCTCGTTGTCGTTTTGTTTCTTTCGGCAATCAAAATGCGCTATGTCGTGCTGACAATTGTCGCGGGTTTGATTTTTATGCCAGTGGCTTTTTGGGTTGGAGTGCAAACGGGGAAAATTAAACCCTATCAAATCGAACGTATTATGGTCATTCTCGATCCCGAAAACGCCGACCCGCGCGGCTACGGTTATCATACGATTCAATCAATGATTACGGTGGGCAAAGGCAATTTGACGGGCATCAAAGGCAATACTGAAACCTCACAGAGCGTTTTGAAATTTCTGCCCGAACCGCAAACGGATTTTATTTTTGCGGTAACAGCTGAAAATACCGGATTCGTCGGTTGTATTTCGCTGCTTCTTGCTTACGCCTTGCTTTTGTCGCGGCTGATTAGCGGCGCACGCAATGCGCCTGACCGGGCAGGAATGTTGGTAATTATGGCGATTGCGGGAGAATTGGCTTTTCAGATATTTATCAATGTCGGGATGACTTTGGGATTTTTACCCGTCATTGGCGTTCCTCTGCCGATGATGAGTGCAGGACTTTCGGCGGTTTTGGCAACATTTATCGCCATCGGTTTTGTGATTAGCATAAAAATGCGACGGTTTGTAAATTGATTTTGTTATTTGTAAATAGTAAATCGTTAATGGTTAGTAGTTGATTGTCAACTTCGCTGACAACCCAATAATCTTAGACTATTTACTATTTACTATTTACCATTTACCATTTACCTTTTTACGATTATGAAAAATAGTATAACGAAAGAGATTGAATCAATTGCGCCTAAAAAAAGAAGTTATTGGCGGTTTTTGTGGCTTCCGACGGCACTTTTATTGGCGTTGTCGGCAGGTGGTTTAACGGGCGTTTTGGGTTCGTATTATCTCAACAATTCGCAATATGCAACGGAAGTTTCCGCGCTGGCGACATATCGTCCGCCGCAGGTAACAACGATTTATGCGGACGACGGTGAAACTATTTTAGCCGAGTTTGCGCTGGAAAAACGGATTCCGATTAAAGAAGCGGATATTCCGAAAAATGTCGAAAACGCGCTTATTGCCGTTGAAGATTATCGTTTTTATAGCCACATCGGAATTGATCCGTATCGCATTGCGGGCGCAGTTGTCAAAAATATAACGACGGGGAAAACCGAAGGCGCGTCAACTATCACGCAACAACTCGCCAAAAATCTCTTTCTTTCAAAAGAGCAAACCTATACACGAAAAATCAGCGAATGGATGATGGCGCTCGAAATAGAAAGACTTTACACAAAAAGACAGATTCTTGAGATGTATATGAATTACGTCTTTCTCGGTGCGGGTTCTTACGGCTTTGAAGCCGGTGCGCGAACTTATTTCGGCAAACCGTTGAAAGATTTAAATTTAGAAGAAGCGGCACTATTGGCAGCAATTCCGAAATCGCCCGAATACTCGCCGACGCGCAATATGGAAAAGGCAAAAGACCGCCGCGATATTGTCTTGGACCAAATGGCGAAATACGGTTATGTCTCACAGTCCGAAGCTGACGCAGCAAAGGCAAAACCAATTAAATTAGCTGACACGGCATATTATCAATCGCTTCCGAAATCGAGCGCGTGGGATTATCCGGTTGAAGAAGTTCGCAAATATTTGGAAGATAAATACACCACTCGCGTCGCTCAAGGCGGTTTGCAGGTTTATACAACAATCAATGTTGATGCCCAAAAAATCGCTACAAAATCTGTTCGTGAAGGTTTGCGCCAGTATGATCGCGGACAAAAATGGCATCCCGAGTTCCAGGACCCGAAGGACACTTCGCTCTTGGATTGTAAGCCCAT